>NZ_JAQMTI010000316.1:0-32992 GCF_028329225.1 Sphaerospermopsis kisseleviana CS-549
GGACTGGGGACTGGGGACTGGGGACTGGGGACTGGTGATTGGTGATTGGTGATTGGTGACTGGTGATTGGTGACTGGGGAAGATTAATAACCCAATGACTAATGACTAATAACTAATGACTAATAACTAATAACTAATGACTAATGACTAATGACTAATGACTAATGACTAATAACATCTATATAAGTACCCAGGCAAAATTAATTGCACATAGTTATTGAAGAAAAAATCTCTGTAAACCTTACCTGTTACCTGTTACCTGTTCCCTGTTCCCTGTTCCCTCTCCTAACTATGAAATTTATTTTGCACGACTACTTATTAATTATTGCGGCTTTGTTAGATTACCTAATTGGTGATCCTTGGGGTTGGCCTCATCCCGTGCGAGTAATGGGTTGGTTAATTTCTGGTTTAAGTAAATTTTTTCTGCAACACTGTCAAAGTTCTCAAATACAACGTCTAGCTGGAATTGTACTTGCTATTATCCTCATTATTGGCAGCGGTTTATCTGGTTGGTTAATAGTTCAAATTGCTAGATGGTTACATCCATTTTTAGGAATTGTGGTGGAGAGCATTTTTTTAGCTAGTTGTTTTGCTCTTCATAGTTTGCGGAAAGCTGCTTTAGATGTTATCCAACCTTTAACAAAAGGTAACTTAGAATCAGCACGACAGATTTTAAGTAATTATGTAGGTCGGGATACGGAAAATCTCTCAGAAACAGAGGTTTTACGAGCAGTTCTGGAAACGGTGACAGAAAATGCTACTGATGGGGTCATGGCTCCTTTGTTTTATGCAATTGTGGGTGGATTAATACCATTGGTTGGACCTGTTCCTTTAGCACTAGCATATAAAGCCAGTAGTACCTTAGATTCAATGGTAGGTTATCGAGAAGCACCTTATACTTATATTGGTTGGTTCAGTGCTAAGTTAGAAGACTGTTTAACTTGGTTTCCTTGTCGGTTAACAGTGATGACTTTGGGATTTTTATCAATTAAACCTTTATATGTTTGGCGTATTTGTCGTCGGGATGCTATTCAAGATCCAAGTCCTAATTCTGGTTGGAGCGAGTGCGCCTATGCTGCTATTTTAGGTGTGCAGATGGGAGGTATAAACTGGTATCGTGGAGTAGCTAAACATAAACCACTCTTGGGAGATGCTATTTATCCCATTACCCCAACTTCGATTTCCCAAGCTTTACAATTAACTCGATATTCGTTTTTACTGTGGTTGGGGGTAGGAATATTGTTAATTTTATGAATAGGGAATAGGTATATTGAATTTAAAATTTAGAATTTATTTCTTCCCAATCACCAATCACCAATCACCAATCACCAATCACCAATCACCATGTCTACCAAAGTAGTTGAAATTCTCTCATCTGAAGAACTGCGTCGTACTTTAACCCGTCTCGCGTCTCAAATGGTGGAACGGACGCGAGATTTGTCACAATTGGTACTTTTGGGTATTCATACTAGAGGTGTGCCGTTAGCCAATTTATTGGCACGTCAAATAGAAACTCTTGAAGGTATCAGTGTGGATGTGGGAGCATTAGATATTACATTCTATCGTGATGATTTAGATAAAATTGGTTTAAGAACTCCAGCGAAAACCGATATACCTTTTGACTTGACGGGGAAAACTGTTGTTTTGGTAGATGATGTCATTTTCAAAGGTAGGACAATTCGTGCGGCTTTAAATGCAGTTAATGAGTATGGTAGACCAGAGGTGATTCGTTTGGCTGTATTAGTAGATAGGGGTCATCGGGAATTACCTATTCATCCTGATTTTGTGGGTAAAAAATTGCCTACTGCTAAGGAAGAAATTGTAAAAGTTTATTTACAAGATGAGGATGGAAGGGATGCAGTGGAGTTAATTGGTAATTGAATTTGATTGGTGATTGGTGATTGGTGATTGGTGATTGGTGATTGGTGATTGGTGATTGGGAATAATATTTATTACCTATTACCTATTAACTGCGCTAATAGTTTGTAATAATTGAGTTGCTGTAAAAGGTTTGCACAAAAAAGCTTTTACACCCATATCATAAACTGCGTTAACTTTATCGCTGGGAGCTAGTCCGCTAACAGCAATAATTTTGATATTGGGATTAATTTTTTTCAGGGTACGGATGCTGGTGAGTCCATCCATTGATGGCATGAATATATCAGTTAAAACTAAGGCTATTTGATCACGATGTTCTACATATAAGGCAATAGCTTCAATACCATCACGGGCAGTAATTACTTGATAATTATAGCTTTCAAGTGATGTTTTTGTAATTTCACAAATAGCAGATTCATCATCGACAACTAATATCATTTCTCCATTACCTTGCGGTAAAGATATTTCAGTTTCTTCTATAATTTCGGTTGTATCTTGTGCTGGTAAATAGATTTTAAATTGACTGCCTTTTTTTTCTTCACTATAAACATTGATAAAACCACCATGACTTTTGACAATTCCCAATACTGTAGAAAGACCTAAACCAGTACCTTGTCCAAATTCTTTGGTAGTAAAAAATGGTTCAAATATCCGGTCTATCATCGTAGATTTAATACCAATTCCTGTATCAGTCACAGTAATGACAACATAAGGTTTAGCTTGAGCATCAATGTGGATTTGGGCGTAATTTTCATCAACTAAAAGATTTTCGGCAGTGATTGTTAATGTACCACCGTTGGGCATAGCATCACGGGCATTAACACATAAATTCATTAACACTTGATGTAATTGAGTAGCATCACCAGATACAGTCCAAAGATTTTGGGGAATTTGGGTGATAACTTCCATGTTTTTAGGAAATGTTTCTTGAATAATTTGCTGAATTTCAATGAGTAAATGTTTGAGTTGTAAAAGAGTGCGATCGCCATCCATTCCCTTAGCAAAAGATAATACTTGTTTAACTAAATTTGCACCGCGTTTAGCATTGCTAATTAATATAGGTATTAGTCGTCGAGCGCGTTCGTCCTTCACTTGAGTTTCCAAAATTTGCGCTGTCATTAAAATAGGTGCGAGGACATTATTTAAATCATGGGCAATACCACTAGCTAAAGTGCCTATACTTTCTAGTCTTTGGGTGCGGAGAAATTGCTGTTCTAATTGCTTTTTTTGGGTAATATCAGTGTTAACAACTAAAATAGATTGGGGCTTGTTTCCAAATGCGGGTACTAAAGTCCAACGACTAGCAACGATTATTGTTTTACCACATTTGCTAATTTGCTCCAGTTCTCCTTCCCAAGAACCATGTTTAAGGAGTATTTTTAATGCTTCTGAAATTTGAGAAAAAATTTTTTCTGGACAAAGATGCTGGATTTTTTTTGTCAGGGCTTCTTCTTGACTCCAACCATATAGATGTTCAGCGGCTTTGTTCCAAAATAAAATTTTGTCATCTAAATCACCTACAAAGATAGCGTCTGTAGCGACATCAAGTAAAGCTGCTTGTTGGCGAATTTTGTGTTCTGTTTGTTTGCGTTCAAGGGCGTAGCGGATTGAACGTTCTAATAAAGGTGCAGTTAATTGACTTTTTTCTAAATAATCGGCTGCTCCGGTTTTCATAGCTTCCAAATCTATTTCTCGATCTCCTTGACCTGTAAGTAAAATAAAAGGACAATTACAACCATTATTAATAGCTTCACTCAACAAGTCTAAACCATTATCCGCCCCTAAACAATAATCTACTAAATAGATATCATGTTGGTGTCGAGCGATCGCTTCCCTAGCTAATTGATAACTTTCCACCCATTCTAACTCACAACCAGTTACTTGAAATTCCCGAAACCAATCACGAGTTAGAATATAATCATCTTCATCATCATCAATTAACAAAACTTTAATGAGTCTGTCATTCATGATCGCCTCTTACTGCTTATAGGGGCAGTTCTACAATTTCAAACCAGTATTTTCCTATAGTTTTCATCACCTCAACTAAGGATGTGAAATTTCCAGGTTTTTGAATAAAGGAATTTGCCCCTAAATTGTATGTATTATATATATCTTCTTCTGTGTTAGAACTTGTCATGACTATAACGGGAATGATCCGGTGTTGGGGGTGATTTTTAAGTTCTTTTAGTACCTCTAATCCATGTTTTTTGGGCATATTTAAATCCAGGAAAATTAAACCTGGTCGCGGTGCTTTATTCACATCAGTATACAAGCCACGATGAGATAAATAATCCATCAATTCTTCACCATCCCTGACGATATGTAGTTTGATAGGCAATCGGCTTTCTAGCAAAGCATCATGAACTAATAAGCTATCATCATCGTCGTCATCAGCCATTAAAATGGTGACTTTTGGTTGCCGATCTTTCACTCCTAATGTCTCCTTTTTACTCATTACAAGTATTAATTAATTATTCAATTATTCCTAAGCATTCAGTTGTATTTTTCAGCCGCTTGCTGAGGACTGACTGCCCTGGGTTGAATGCTGCCCACATTTGTACAATTAACATCATTTTGGGGTGTAGTAGTAATCCATCTCTGGGAGGAAAAATTAGAGATGAGAATTAATTGGTAAGGTAATAATAAATTTTGCTCCTTGTCCTGGTTGACTTTTTGCTGTAATAGTACCGTGATGGCGTTCAGTAATTTTGCGACAGATAGCTAAACCGATGCCCGTACCTTCGTATTCACTGCGACTATGCAACCTTTGAAAAACATTGAAAATGCGGTCAAGATATTTTTCTGGAAAACCAATACCATTATCTTCAACAATAATTTGATAATAGGTGTTACCAACGGATAAATCATCAATATCATTGTTGAAAAATTGACCATATATTTTGATCACAGGTGGTTGATTTGGACGATGAAACTTGAGGGCATTACCAATGAGATTTTGCAGTAATTGACGCATTTGTAAAGGATCACCTTGAATAATAGGTAATTCCCCTATTTCAATTTGTCCTCTAGTTTGCTGGATACTTACTTCTAAATCAGATAATACTTCTTGGGCAATTTGTGTTAAATTTACTGCTACATAAGGCTGCGCTCTAGTTGTGACTCGTGAAAGTGTCAATAAGCCTTCAATTAATGTTTCCATTCTCAAGGCTGCATTTTGCATTCGTTGTAAATAATCCCTTCCCTGTTCACTTAAAAATTCTCCACAAGTGACTTGCAATCTTTCAGCAAATGTTTTAATTTTCCGCAGTGGTTCTTGTAAATCGTGAGAAGCAATAAAAGCAAATTGTTGCAGTTCTTCGTTAGAACGAGCTAGTTCTTGTCGTTGCTTGGTTTCTTGTTCTAAAATCAAACTTTGTGCTAAAGCTATACCAATTTGATCTGCAAGTTGTCGCAAGAGTCCAATTTCCCAGTTAGTCCATTGACGGGTATGTAAACATTGATGGGCAACTAGCAAACCCCAAAATTGATTTTGGCGAAAAATAGGAACGACAAGGTTAGCTTTAACTGCAAATTGTTGCAGAAATTCTACATGACAGGGTTGAATCTCTGCTTTCTCGATGTCGCTAATAGCACTAAT
The DNA here is from genome assembly GCF_028329225.1 of Sphaerospermopsis kisseleviana CS-549. Classification (NCBI taxonomy): domain Bacteria; kingdom Bacillati; phylum Cyanobacteriota; class Cyanophyceae; order Nostocales; family Aphanizomenonaceae; genus Sphaerospermopsis; species Sphaerospermopsis kisseleviana. The sequence continues at coordinate 5,477 of NZ_JAQMTI010000316.1, forward strand.
TCGCCCCTGACTGTATTGTTGGATATAATTTTCACTGAAACAAGGATCATTAATTTTCTGTCCGAGAACAACAGGTAAACCGGGAACTACAGCTTCTTTGACTGCGAGGAAAGAACCATTCCCATTCAGTTGTAAAATTAATACTCGATCTGCTTGGAGTAGCTTTTGTACTTCGGTAACGCTGGTTTGGAGGATATCCTCTATTTGTAAAGATTGCCGAATTTTCAGGGTGATATTGGCGAATAATTGCGATCGCAAGTTTTGTCTTTGTAATTCTGCTTCGGCTCGTTTGCGATCAGTCATATCCATCATGAACCCAATCATCCGCACTGGTTTATTTGTGTGGTCTTGAACAATATAACCACGGTCAAAAATATAGGCATAAGTACCATCTCTACGCAAAAAGCGGTATTCATTCGACCAAAATTGTTTATTACTATCAATTACAGCACGTAAATCAGAATTAATTCGTTGTCTATCATCTGGATGTATTCTTTCACGCCACCAATTTACATCTAAATACAATTCTTCGGATGTATAACCAAAAAGTGACTGTACTGATTGATTCCACCATACTTGATTGGTGAGTAAATCCCAATCTCTCAACACATCATTAGTAGCCAGTGCAACTATTTTAAATCTTTCTTCACTTTTTTTGATTGCTTCTTTTATTCTTTGATGCTCAATTTGTTTACGCTTAGTAATATCCATAGATACCCCACATATTTGTAAGGGTACTCCTGATAAATCTTTTCTCACTGCACCTTTACTAGCTAACCAGCGAATACTACCATCAGCCAAAACTACACGAAATTCAATTTCAAATGCTTCTCCGTCTTCAATAACTTTTTGATAAGTGCGGTTCACCAATTCTCGATCTTGGCTATGAATGCAGTTTAAAATAGTTTGATATGTGTGATGATAATGATCTTTATCTAAACCAAAAACACTTTCCAGATTATCCGATATGGTAATTTTATTGGTTGGGATATCGAAAGTCCAGATGCTGATGCCAGTTGCTTCTAATACCATCCTAATTTGTGTTTCCCAGTGATGCACTTGCTCACTTTGTCCTGGTATTTTTTTAGTCATTGAAAATCCGTTCTCCATTGTCAGTAGGCAGCTGATCGCTTTATAATAACGACAATTTTTAACAACTACTTACGTAAAATTGCATAAAAATTAGTTATGAAAACTCCATGTCTCCTGACCAAACCCAAAGCTGAAGATAGTTTTGGCATTACCTTGGCTCCATTATTTCTTGAGGAAATATATACCAAAGCCGATGATCCAGCTAATGGTGCAGTAGTAGTAATGAGTGGGATGGTTCGTAATCAAACAGATGGTAAAGCTGTGGTAGCTTTAGAGTATCAAGCTTATGAACCGATGGCTTTACAGATATTTTATCAAATTGCCGCTGATATTCGCAGTCAATGGCCGGATGTGAATCGAGTAGTCATATATCATCGGATCGGGCGGTTAAAAATTGGGGAAATTAGTGTTTTAGTAGCCGTGGGATGTCCCCATCGCAGTGAGGCGTTTGCAGCTTGTCAGTATGCTATTGATACTCTTAAACACAATGCACCAATTTGGAAAAAAGAACATTGGCAAGATGGTTCTAGTTCCTGGGTAAGTATTGGTGCTTGTGAACAAGAATGTTGAGGTTTTTTCGGTTAAGCCCAAAAAATCTCATGAGGGGATGCTGAATAAATGGGAAAACATTAACAGTTAAAGAATTTGAGCTATTTTGACTTTCAAAAAATGCAAGAGTTTTGAGGGTAAGAACTAAAAAACCTGGCACTTGAGATAAAAATTAAAACTTATACCAATTCTGTATGAAGATGCGCTAAATTATCTAACGAACCGCAAAGAACACAAAGAACACAAAGAAAGAGGTCAGAAAATTTAGCGCAGCCTCATAAATAAACGGTATTACCCACTGTCTAAAACTGTCACCTGTCATAAAATAGGAATGAGTCCGGGAAGGTGGGTAGAATGATTCCAAACAAGTCTACCATCAGTGGGTTTACTCATGATGGTTTACGCAGCTTCCAGAGGTGCCATTGTTAACCCAGCGCGGCACAACTGTTGATGATATAGTTCTGCTGGTTCTTGGGGACCTACCCAAACTATGGCTTGTCCTTCATAATGTACTTGGTTAGTTAGTTCCCAAGCGCGATCGCTCGACATTCCCGGAATATACTTCACTAAACATTCAGCCACGTGCTGAAAAGTATTGAAATCATCATTTAAGACAATCACCTTATAATTAGGATAGGTTTTCCGAGTAACTTGACTCACCCGATCCGGTGTTACAGTTGGTGCTGAGGCCATTCCATAAACAGCTGCAAGTCTTGTCTCCATAAATAAACTACATTTTCCCAAAAAACACTTCAAATATCTAGTTTACTTTATGGTTGGGTTGAGAATTGACAGCAGTTAAGCAAGACTACAATAAAGAATATATAAACTAATAACAGGTGAAAAATGAACACCTTTGAATTATATACAACAGACTTTCATGCTTGGACTCAAGAACAAGTTAATTTACTCAAAACTCAACAATGGCATACATTAGATACTGTGAACCTCATTGAAGAACTGGAAACCTTGGGAAGAAAAGAAAGACAAGAATTGAGAAATAGACTAGCAGTGTTGTTAGGACATCTATTAAAATGGCAATTTCAAGCCGAAAAACGTACTAACAGTTGGTTGAGTACAATTAAAGAACAACGTATTCAAATTAAACTACTTTTAGAAGATAGTCCTAGTCTAAAACCCTATTTAGAGGAAATGTTTCTCACAGCTTATGAACTCGGTTTAGCATTAGCAATACGGGAAACTCAACTTGGGGAAAAAGTATTTCCAGAAATATGTCCTTACACCTGCGAACAAACCCTCAACTCGGAATTTTTACCAGAATAGGTGACTGGTGACTGGGAAAATACAAATAATTTCTCCCCATTACCCCACTTATCGCCATTTTTCCCAATTTTGATTAAAAATAGAAGTATCAGGAAAAGCAGTAGGATTACCGTTTTTCTCTAAAATACCTTTTAAAACCTGTAATTTTGGTTCTAATCTCGGTAAATCATCAACTAACTGATAAGGTGCTATATTTTCCTTCAATGCAAAACTAGCTACAGTTCCCGCAGCAGCACCAGCAGACCATTCAAAAGAATGCACCCGATAAGCAGCAGCAGCTATGTGACTGGTAGCAATACTTTTACCCCCTACTACTAAATTATCAATTTTTTGGGGAATCATTGCTCTCAGGGCAATTTGAAAAGGATAAGCGTTACCTGCACCCCGTCTTTCTCCCGGACGTTCTATATTACCAGGTGCTTCTGGTGGACTGTTCAACATACAGGGGTGAAAGTCTATAGCGTAGTGACCGATACCCACAGCATCCGGGAAAATAGTGGAACGGCGACGCTTTCTTGCGTTATTTGGACTGACTTCACCCCTAATTACTAATATTGCTTCTATACCTGCTAGTGTCGCTTTTAACTGACGGTACATATCTGCGGGCAGAGTTTTCCGGTAATATTCATCATGATAATTATGGCGAGAAATATCAACTTCCCAAATACCAAACCCTTGGGGTTGTCCCCAACTGGGACGGCCAATAATGCGTCTTCCTTCACGCATATAAGGATATTTTGATAAACCAGATGCAGTTCCCATTGGTGAATTTATACCAGTTAATAAACGGTTATTCGGGTGGGTTTGTTTCACATTTGCACCGAGTTGAGAATCAGTATTTCCCGCAACTAACCAGTAATAATAAGCCAGAGCTTTTTCCTCTCCTTTACGGAGGGTTTCGGTTCTTAGTCCTCCTTTCCAGCCACCGGGTTGTAATTGACCAGTAGCTTGTAATTGTTGACGAGTATAAATTAAATTATCCTGTGCTGTTCCTGGTCGGTAGTCATTACCCCAAGTCCAGTTTTGCATAGATATATCCCCAGGTGTAGGAATTGTAAAATTAATACCACCGAATCTAGTTTGTTTACCTTTTTGGGGACTCCAAATACGACGATAGGTAAAAACTAAATCAAAATTGGCTAATCTTGATAGTTCATAACTAAAATATGGGGCATATTGATGATAAAATGGGGGCATGATTTGGGGTTGTGGTTCTTTAGTTGCCTCCATTGCAAAAGTATATGTAAAACCTTGGGTACAATAGGGATCATTTGTAGTGCTAGAAGATGAAGGTTCGAGATAGGAAATCGGATCAATTCCTAAACGATAAGGTACATCAGCTAAAGCAATAATTTCTCCAGTTTCACTGGCATCTATAACGTACCATTGATTATTATTTTTCTGTGATTGTTGGGGTAGAAAATGAATGATGGTTTTATTAAACCGGGAGGAATTTTGATAACTATAAGCATCTTCTATGGTTTGGGAAAGGGTGAATGTGTTTAAAGGTGGTGCGTTTTTTGCTGGTTGATGTTGAATGGCGATCGCACTATTGATAATTTTACCATCTGCACTAATTTGTAAATCTTTAATTACCGTATTTGGGAATAAATGTAATTTTCCTCGACCCTGTTTTTCTGCATCTTTCAACATTTGGTAAATGATATTATGAGCATCACGGGGAAGAAAACAGGAGTCACTTACCCAACAGTCACCGGGGTTAAGTTGACCATATTTTTGTTGTATGCGGTTTCGTAATTCTAAATATCCACGAGAATAGAATTGTTTTTCTCTTTGAGTTGGTCTTTCATCTAACGCAGATGTACCTTGAGAGGAAATTTGTCCCCCTAACCAGTCGGTAATTTCTGTGAAACAAACGGTGTTTCCTGCAAGTAAACTTTCGTAAGCTGTCGCAACTCCAGAAAGTCCACCACCGACAACGAGAATTTCACAGTTGACGGTTTTATCTGGGTTTCTGGGTGGGGTTGCGGTGACGGAGTAGGGTGTGAGGAAGGTGGTTAATAGGGTTATGCTGATGAGTTGGTGACAAGCCTTTTTTTGTCTATTTTTCATGGTTGATGCACTTTTGTAAACTACGTCCAATTGTAGACGGTGAGTTTGGGGGAAAGGTTCATACCTGATTTTACATGACTATGGTACTTAAAGTCCGTGGACTTAAAATCATCAATAGCTTTTAATTGTCTTTATGACAACACCTGATAATAAAAATATTCAAAAAAAATTTGGTAGTAAGCTACGTCAAATTCGCCATAATCTCAAACTATCTCAAGAGGAATTAGCACTTTTATGTAATTTAGACCGGAGTTATATAGGAGGAGTAGAACGTGGTGAAAGAAATATTAGCCTTGTGAATATCCATAAAATTGCAGATGCGTTGAATATTTCACCCAAAGAGTTTTTTGATGAATAATATTCCTGACAATATCAGACTGAAGGAACTAGCAATCATAGCTAATTCAAATAAACCTTTTTTTGATGACTTTATTGATTTTTTAAAATCAGAAAATTATCCTGGATTATATGAATTTGTTATTGAAAAAGATTCATATAAAGCGCAAGAAACTTTGCTTAAATATTTTAATCGCAAAGTTCCCAAAGACTTAAATTTATATGACGGTATTGCTCGTCCATATCCTCAAAGTAAAGCAAAATGGCTTTTTTTAGGTTGGATTTTTAGAGATGCTCCTATACAAAGACTACAAAATATACTCAAAAATATTGATGGTTCAACTGATGAGCGTAAAGCAATACTTTTAAATCATGTACGTGAGTATGTATCTACTATCTTACCTGAACCAGAAAGGTGGGAATGGTTTCCTATTTGTGAAGTGATGATGGAACGTTTAGAAGGAAGTCGTCGAGCTATAAAAGGAACTTTATTTGAGGCAATTGTGAGGGTAAATTTAAAAGAAATATTCAAAAATAACAATATAAATCTCATAGTTGGCGAAACTCAGATTAAACTTGCTGGAGAGACTTATGATGTTACAGTTACAGGGAATAAAGGAAAAATATTAATTCCAGTAAAAACAAGAGAAACTACTGGTGGTGGCCATGCTCTGCTTTTTACCAGAGATATTAACCAAGCAATTGACAAAGCAAATAATGAAGAATATAAGTGTATTCCCATTATTATAGCCGAAGCTTGGAAAATAGATTTTGATTCATTGAAATCTCATGAATTTATTCACATTGATAAAAACCCTAATCAAATAACTGAGGTAGAACCAATACTGAATAATAAACTAAAGGAAATTTTACAGATTTTTCAATCTATTGAATAATCAAGTATTAAAAATTCTCTTACTAGCAATCTGACAATAATCTTCATTAATATCAATACCAATAAATTTACGTCCTTTCTTCATCGCAACTAAACCCACAGTACCAGAACCAAAAAAAGGATCAAGAACTATTCCCCCCTCAGATGAACCTGCTAAAATACAAGGTTCTATTAACTGTTCTGGAAACACGGCAAAATGTGCATCTCTAAATTTAGATAAAGGAACTTCCCAAACAGTCCGCTTATTTCTTCCTTTAGGGTGAAACGCTTGATCCCATCTACCATTATGTAAATTAGAATTACCTGCATTTTTACCCTGTTCTGGAGTTCCCCCTTTTTTACCTAAATGATTTCTTCCACCCCGCATTTTACTATTTTCAGAAAAAGTTACATGAGGTTCACGAATAGCATCAGCATCATAGTAATACTTTGAACTTTTCGCCAATAAAAAAATATATTCGTGGTCAGTTGTAGGACGATTTTTCACAGAAGATGGCATAGCATTAGGTTTATACCAAATAATATCTGACCTTAAAATCCATCCTCTTTCTTTTAATGCTAATGCTAATTTCCAAGGTAAACCCGCTAAATTTCCATCTATATATTTATCCCCTACATTTAACCACAGTGTACCATCTTCTTTTAATACTCTTTTGATTTCATCAAATATTTCTAAAAGTCGGTTTATATATTCATCTGCACTTTCTTCAATCCCAATTTGTTTTTCTTTACCATAATCACGCTGTCCATAATAAGGGGGACTGGTGACAACTGTTTGTACTAATGAATCTGGCAGTTTTTTCAGAGCATCTAAAGCTTCTCCGTTAATGAGAAAATTAGCTTGCTCAAAATTAACTTCATCAATATCTGCGGTTTTGATGATTAACTTTCGATCTACATCGGCAAACAATGGAAGATTAGCAGTGATATAATCCAACACAGAATTTACTTAATTTTTCAGTAGTAATTATATTTATCATAAACTATTAACAATACAACATCAAGTAAAGGCTAAGATTTTTTATTTGTCTTATGACTGCGAATAACTGCTAATTTAACTTCTACTAATGCTGCTTCCTTTGGAGTTAGTTCCAAAAATTCTGCAACTGTTCCCACTTTCCAACCTTTAGCTTCTAGACGTTCCTGCTTTGATTTTTCCATATTTTTATCCTGATGATATTACTGGTATGACATAATTATGGTAAAATAAAATAACAGAAATGTAAACCAAACTGCACGATCAACATGGAACACACCAAAATTTCTATTCCTGTAGATGCTGCAATAGCACAGGCTTACACAAAATTATCTGAAGAAGAACCAAAAAAGATACAATTTCTCTTAGCTTTACGCATAAAAAATTTATTAGATGAACCCTCTATTTCTCTGAGTCACTTAATGGATGAAATTGGCACAAAAGCAGAAGCAAGAGGATTAAATTCTGAAATTTTAAATGATTTACTAAATGACGAATAATGCCAGGTCAATTATCACACCTCAAACATTTATCAGCCAACTATAGTCAAAATTTTTATAATTTTATACACTTTTTATACACTTTCATCAAACACCAAGCTGATTGAGAGATACCTTGTTTGACCCTAATCTGCTAATATCAAACAACCAGTCCGAAAACCAGTTACCCTAAATTGATAATCTATCATAGACATACCACCGCAAAAAACAACCTTACAGATAGGGAAAGTGCCATGAACAGCAAAAACCCCATTTTTTCAAAAAAAGCTTTAAAAATCGCCATTTTATTATCACCATTACTGTTATCTACAGGGTTTTGGGGTGGAAAACTGCAACTATCCGCTACTGCTCAGGTATTATCGAATCAGGAACGGGAAGAATTAACCAGACTGCGACAAGAAAACCGCCTTCAAAAGCAAGTACAGTCAGACTTTGAGCGTGCTTTTACTCGCACGAATACCCTACTTAATATTTGGTTAACGATTTTAAGTTTATTTCCTGTGGTTTTAATTGCTACTTTATGGTTATTGCGGAAAGCTATAATTAAGGATATTGTTGACCGTTCAATGCAGCAGGTACAAGGAATAGAAAAGTTGCAAACTCAATTAATTAATGTTAGTCAAGATTCTGAAAATTTGATTAAAACTTCTCAAAGTCTCACTCAGGAATTAGCACAGGAAGTTAATAGACTGAAAACCGCAATTCAAGGTGAAGAGGAAAATTTATCTATTCTTTTATCTGATTTACCAAAATCAAAACAGGAATTTCTCACAGCTTTAGAACGTGAAGTTGAATCTGCTCAAGAGAATATCAGCGATTTAGAATTTAGGTTAAATACTCAATTAGAACAAGTCACTTTATCTGCTCAACAACAAAAAATTACAATTGAAAATGTCAGAAAATTAGAAGCTGAGTTAGTTTCTCAATTTAAGCAAATGAAGTCAGCAGTGGAAAATCAAAAAGACGCTGCTGTTAATGATATTGAAACAACCCGTTCTCAGTTAATATCTCAACTTCAGGGTTTAGAATCGGAAACTTTACAACAAAAAGAAGAAACTTTTGAAAGTATAGCACAATCACGCTCAGATTTTACTGATCAGTTATTTCACTTTCAGTCCGATGCTCAACATCAAACAGATATTTTTATTGAGAATTTGTCAAAATTAAATAATCTGTTTAAATCCCAACTTGCTGAATTACAAACTGATGCTCAAAATCAACAAGGTGGTTTATTTGATAATTTAAATAAATTACAGCTTGACTTTTCTCAGCAACTATCATTATTACAAAATGCTGCTCAAATTCGTCAACAGGAAATCATTGATAATTTAGCAAAATCGGGTAATGAGTTTATTTCCCAATTGTCTGATGTTTACAGTGATGTACAGGAAAATATTCAACAACAAAAATCACAGAATTTAGAGAATTTACAAAAGTTAGAATCTGAATCTCTTAAACAAATTAGAGAATTACAAAATGTAGCGGAATTGCGTCAACAGCAAATAGTTGAGAATTTAGAAAAATCAGGTGATGAGTTTATTTCTCAGTTCGCTGATATTCAAACCGATATTCAGAAACAAAAATCACAAATTTTACAGAATTTACAAAAATTAGAATCTGAATCTATTGAGCAGATTAGGATTTTACCAAATGTGGCAGAATTACGTCAACAGCAAATAGTTGAGAATTTAGAAAAATCAGGTGATGAGTTTATTTCTCAGTTTGCTGATATTCAAACCGATATTCAAAAACAAAAATCACAGATTTTACAGAATTTACAAAAGTTAGAATCTGAATCTATTGAACAGATTAGGATTTTACCAAATGTAGCGGAACTGCGTCAACAGCAAATAGTTGAGAATTTAGAAAAATCAGGTGATGAGTTTATTTCTCAGTTTGCTGATATTCAAACTGATATTCAAAAACAAAAATCACAGATTTTACAGAATTTACAAAAGTTAGAATCTGAGTCTATCAACCAAATCAAAGTATTGCAAAATGTCGCTGAAGTGCGTCAACAGCAAATAGTTGAGAATTTAGAAAAATCAGGTGATGAGTTTATTTCTCAGTTTGCTGATATTCAAAGTAATTTTGAACAACAGAAATTGAGCATTTTAGAGAAGTTAGAACAGTTAGAAAAATTAGAAGCTGAGTTTGTTAAACAACTTGCAAAATTACAGTTAGACGCTCAAACTCGGAAAGAGTCTATTTTACAAGATTTAGCAACTATTCAACCTCAATTTATAGCTGAACCTGAAAATACACAACTAAATATACAAGTACAAGAAACCGCACCCGAAACAATACCAGAAACAATACCAGAACCCACACAAATAGAAGTTTCTGCGGATGACTATATCAAAGAAGCGGAAATGTTGTTTTCAGAAAAACGTTATGAAGATGCTTTAGCAATTTATGAACAAGTCGTTAATATTCAACCTGATAATGCAGAAGTTTGGTTAAAACGAGGTTTAATTCTTAGTCGTTTAAAAAGATATAAAGATGCGATAATGTCTTACAATAAAGCCATTAAAATTAACCCTGAATATCATCAAGCTTGGTGTGATATTGGTGTAGCTTGTGGTAATTTAGGTAAACACAAAGAAGCATTCAATTGTTTTGATAAAGCTACTCAGATCAAACCAGATGATAGTGTGGCTTGGTTAAATCGTGGTTTGTCTTTGGTAGAATTGGAACGTTATGAAGATGCGATCGCTTCTTTTGATCAAGCGTTAAAATTTCAACCCAACTCCCCGAAAATTTGGGATAAACGTGGTTACACCTTGGTAAGATTAGGCAAAGATGACGAAGCAATTACTAATTTCGATAAAGCACTAGAAATTAGACCAGACTATGCAAGTGCTTACTATAATAAAGCTGCTTGTTATGCACTACAAAGAGAAGTTGAATTAGCATTAGAGAATTTGCAAAAAGCAATTGAGCTTAAACCTAGCTACAAGGAAGATGCAGCTACAGATATAGATTTTGATGATATTAATAAAGATCAAACCTTTCAAAAATTAATTCAGAGTTAGTCATGAGAAATTAAAAATACCCCTGCATAGTTTCTACACAAATTAGAAGCTATAAAGGGGTAATTTGAAGTCATTAATGCCTCTTGCAAGGAGAGGGGGATGGAGCAGAGAAATTGAACAATAGGTAAGCTGCAATTGTGCAAGGAAAAGCCTTAACAACAACGTAGTTTCCTTTCACGGAAATCCTATCAATACCTCTTGATTGAAGATATAACTTATTTCTCCCATACCTCATCTATCTAGAGAAATAGTATAAATATACTCCAAGAATGATTGACTAAAGGATAAAATATATGATATTCGGCGTTATTTTTGATTGATTTGAACCTTTAAACAGGAAATTATCACTATACGAATAAACGCAGCCAAGGACACTTTTCCATAAATCCTGATGCTTTATTTTCAGCATTTATATCATTAATATGTGTTGGTGTGGGTCGAATAATGCCATCAAATAAATCATCTAAACCGTAAGGTGTGAAAAATCGCCATTCACCTAAGTCATTCATAGATACACCTACAGCAGTTGCAGTGTGTAACCAATCTTTAATTCCATCTTCTGTACTGTAATATATAGTTCTACCTGTCCGCCATCTACCAAAACTAGCTTGATTTTTAATATCAAATTCATACTGAGGAAATTGTGTAGTGAGAATTGATTTTACTTGTTGTTCCTGTTCTCGTGTTCCCTGTAAATCAAAAAAAGCAATATCAAAATCTTTGATGAATAATTGACATTTTTCACCAAATAGGTTAGACCATACGGTATTGCGTACTGCCCCTCCTGCTAACCACCAGTTGGGTAAGTTGATTTGAGCGATGTGTGGTAGTACATCTGCAATTACGGAATCTAAGAGAATAGTTTTTAATTTTGTAGAATCACTCATGATTTATTTCACAACTTGAAAATACAGATAAAGTCATTTATTGACAAGTATCATAACAAGTATGATACAATGCTTTGGATGACTAAAGTCCAGAAATGACGCAGAGAACGCAGAAATAAATAACGCAGAGTTTTATCAATGGAAAATTGACAATTGTTCCATTCAAGGCTTCCGCCGTGAGCGTCAGCCGATAGCGTAGCGTGGCGTTAGCCATACGGTTTAAAACCTCTCCGTTCAAGGGATAGGTAATTGTCAATTATTGAAAACCTACAAAGGCTACGGCTTTTGATAAAATGGTGAATAGACTAAAAATACATGATATTAATTAAGCGTAATTTCCCATGACCACTTCTTCCCGTCGTTATCACATTACTACTTTCGGCTGCCAAATGAATAAGGCCGATTCAGAGCGCATGGCTGGCATTCTGGAAGATATGGGCTTTGAATGGTCAGAAGATCCTAATGATGCTAATGTGATTCTTTATAATACTTGCACGATTAGAGATAATGCGGAACAAAAGGTTTATTCTTATTTAGGTAGACAGGCAAAGCGTAAGCATAAAGAAACTGATTTAACTTTAGTGGTTGCTGGTTGTGTGGCACAACAGGAAGGTGAATCTTTACTGCGTCGTGTTCCTGAGTTAGATTTAGTGATGGGTCCCCAACACGCTAACCGTCTCAAAGATTTGCTAGAGTCGGTTTTTGAGGGTAATCAGGTTGTCGCTACGGAAGAAGTACATATTTTAGAGGATATTACCCAACCAAGGCGAGATAGTAAAGTGACTGCTTGGGTAAATGTGATTTATGGTTGTAATGAGCGTTGTACTTATTGTGTAGTTCCTAATGTGCGGGGTGTGGAACAGTCTCGCACACCAGAAGCTATCCGTGCGGAAATTGAAACTTTAGGAAAACAAGGTTACAAAGAAATTACCCTTTTAGGTCAAAATATTGACGCTTATGGACGGGATTTACCCGGTTCAACTCCCGAAGGTCGTCATTTGCACACTTTGACAGATTTACTTTATTATGTCCATGATGTTCCAGGAATTGAAAGAATTAGATTTGCTACTAGTCATCCCCGGTATTTTACGGAAAGGTTAATTAAAGCCTGTGCGGAATTGCCCAAGGTTTGCGAGCATTTTCACATTCCTTTTCAGTCTGGGGATAATGAAGTGTTGAAAGCAATGTCACGAGGTTATACCCAGGATAAATACCGACGGATTATTGATACAATACGTAAGTATATGCCAGATGCTTCTATTAGTGCGGATGCTATCGTCGGTTTTCCTGGGGAGACTGAAGAACAGTTTGAGAATACTTTAAAATTGGTGGCTGATATTGGTTTTGATCAGTTGAATACTGCTGCATATTCACCCCGTCCGGGTACACCTGCGGCGCTGTGGGATAATCAGTTAAGCGAGGAGGTTAAGAGCGATCGCCTACAAAGATTAAATCATTTAGTGGCGATTAAAGCAGCCGAGCGATCGCAACGTTATTTTGGCAGAGTTGAGGAAGTTCTAGTTGAGGATCAAAACAGCAAAGATCCAACTCAGGTGATGGGAAGAACCGGAGGAAACCGCCTGACTTTCTTTACAGGAGATATCAATGAACTCAAGGGAAAAATAGTCAAGGTGAAAATTACTGAAGTTCGCGCTTTTAGTTTAAGTGGTGAACCTGTAGATGTGCGGGAAGCGGTGATGGTGTGACTGGGGACTGGGGACTGGGGACTGGGGAAAATTTTTATCTCCTGACTCCTGACTCTTGAACTCCTGTCTATTGAACCCATATCAAAATCCTTAACTAAGGAGATCAACAAAATGTCACAAGAAGAGTTTCAAGAAAAAATCTTAAATTCACTCGAAGAATTGAAAGCTGATGTGGCAAAATCAAATGAGAAATTTGAGGTATACAGGCAAGCTACGCAGTCACTGGTTAATCTGGCTTTCGGTTTGATTGCCAGTGCTACGATAATTACGGTCTTTCTTAATCCTGACCTCAACTAACCAGTTTAGCATTTTTGCCGTTTTTTCTTAACCAGAAATGAATACAATGACTGTTAATGCTAGATAATAGGAAAGCCTTAACATTTACTAACAGCCCGGAAAAAAGAACTAAATTACTATGCGAACTCACTATTGCGGCGAACTCCGACAAGAGCATATTGGAGAAACTGTAACATTATACGGTTGGGTGGACCGTCGCCGCGATCATGGGGGTGTGATATTCTTGGATTTACGCGATCGCTCTGGTATTGTGCAAATTGTCAGCGATCCTCAACGCACCCCAGACTCCTACGAACTGGCTAACACCATACGTAATGAATACGTTGTAGAAATTACTGGAAGAGTTACCCAACGCCCCGCAGAATCTTTAAATCCTCGTATTCCTACTGGTGAAATAGAAATTTACGCTGATAAAATTCACATCCTCAACGCTGTGCGTAAACAGCTACCTTTTCAGGTTTCCACCGCAGATACAGAAAATGTGAGGGAAGACTTGCGGTTAAAATATCGTTATTTAGATTTACGACGCGATCGCATGGCGCAAAATATGCAGTTACGTCACCAAGTCGTGAAAGCAATGCGTCGTTATTTAGAAGATAACGAAGGTTTCATTGAAATAGAAACACCCGTACTTACCCGTTCCACTCCCGAAGGTGCGCGTGATTATATTCTTCCCAGTCGCGTTAATGAAGGGGAATGGTTCGCTTTACCCCAGTCACCGCAACTATTCAAGCAAATATTGATGGTATCCGGGATGGATAGATACTATCAAATTGCGAGATGTTTCCGTGATGAAGACTTACGTGCAGACAGACAACCGGAGTTTACCCAGTTAGACATGGAAATGAGTTTCATGTCTCAAGAGGAAATAATAGAACTCAACGAAAAATTAGTTTGTCACATTTTCAAAACCGTCAAAAATATTGACTTACCCCGTCCTTTTCCGCGTCTAACTTATAAAGATGCGATGAATAAATACGGAAGTGATAAACCAGATACCCGCTATGGTTTAGAATTAGTTGATGTTTCCGATGTTTTAAAAGATTCCGGTTTTAAAGTCTTTAATGATGCCATTTCTAAAGGTGGAATTGTGAAAATTCTGCCTATTCCTAACGGTAATGATGCCATCTCAAATGTTCGCATTAAACCAGGTGGAGACATTTTCAAAGAAGCAGCAGAAGCGGGAGCTAAAGGTTTAGCTTATATTCGCGTGCGGGAAAATGGAGAAATTGACACCATTGGCGCGATTAAAGATAATTTGACACCGGAACAAAAGCAGGAAATTTTAACTAGAACTGGTGCAAAAGACGGTCATTTATTATTATTTGCTGCTGCTGATATAGGAACAGTAAATAAAACATTGGATCGGTTGCGTCAGTTTGTGGCTAGGGAATTTAATTTAATTCCTGAAGGGAAAAATAACTTTCTGTGGATTACAGATTTCCCGATGTTTGAATGGAATGCAGATGAGAAAAGATTAGAAGCATTACATCACCCATTTACAGCACCCCATCCCGATGATTTGCATGATTTGAAAACCGCCCGCGCTCAAGCTTACGACTTGGTTTTAAATGGTTTTGAAGTGGGTGGTGGCAGTCTGCGAATTTATCAAAGAGAAGTGCAATCTCAGGTGTTTGAAACTATTGGTTTATCTACCGAAGAAGCACAAAATAAATTCGGCTTTTTGTTAGAAGCTTTTGAATATGGTACACCTCCTCACGGTGGTATTGCCTATGGTTTAGATCGCTTGGTAATGTTGTTAGCTGGAGAAGAATCAATTCGTGATGTAATTGCTTTTCCGAAGACGCAACAAGCACGCTGTTTGTTAACAGATGCACCTGCTGGTGTGGATGGTAAACAGTTGAAAGAACTTCATGTTGCTTCGACGGTGAAACCGAAGGTGAAAGAGTAAAGTTTAAGATCCCCGACTTGTGTTAATAAAATTAAGAAGTCGGGGATCTGGAGATAAAGATATTTTCAATTAATTCTGGTTTAAAATCCCTACTAAAATTTTCATTAATATTTCTAAGTCGGTGGGAACTCGATATAACATTAAGTCTTGAGTTATGATTCTAGTATCACGTTGAAAACTGCCAAATTGCCATATATCCCCTGTAGTGACTGCACCATATAATATTGGTTCATCTGTTGATATCCATTCATTGACTGCAATTAATTCTACTGCAAGTTGAGTAAAACCCCTTGTTAAATCTGCTTGTTTTGCTTCTACCACTAATATTTGATGTTGAGTTTGCAGGTAATAATCTAAGTCACCTCGCAAAAATTGATTTATTTCTATGGGATATTCTATATTAATTGTTGCTTGGGTAATGTGGGCAATTTCTAATAAAATAGGAGCAATTAATACTTCTCTGCGTGCAGCTTCGCTAGTTAAACTGACTCTTTGAATTGCTTCTTCTAATCTTTCTTTTAAGTCATTTAGTCTAGTAATTTGATTGTTAGTGGTTGGGAAATTAATATTACTTTTGATTAAGGTTGATCCTAGTTCTTGTAAAATGTCCGCAGGTGCAAATCTTAAATCAAAGTATTTACGAAATGTGTAGGTTTCAGTAGGTTTGAGAATTTGCGGACGATGGGGGGTATTCATAAGATTGTAAGTTATATTGTAATTGTAGATTTTTATTGTCTATATTATAGATTTTATTTCACGCAGAGACGCAGAGAAGAGAGAAAGAGTGTAATAGACCTCTCCGAAAAAGATGTAGGGACAATTCATGAATTGTCCCTACGAATGGGTTTCAGGTTACGCTTATGTAATTTTCGGAGATGTCTATTGAGATATTGAAGGTGCGATTT
Organism: Sphaerospermopsis kisseleviana CS-549; assembly: GCF_028329225.1. Taxonomy (NCBI): domain Bacteria; kingdom Bacillati; phylum Cyanobacteriota; class Cyanophyceae; order Nostocales; family Aphanizomenonaceae; genus Sphaerospermopsis; species Sphaerospermopsis kisseleviana. The sequence goes on from NZ_JAQMTI010000316.1 coordinate 21,924, forward strand.
TTTGGGATGAAGGAGATGGATCGCTGTTTGGTGAGGTGGAGAGATGGGTTAGTGGTAGCTTACCGTAAGTATCGCTAACTACTTCAAAATATTTAACTCCAAAAAATGTCATTTAATAATGTGTCAATATCACAATCAAACTGCCATAAATCAGGAAACTCATACTGTGGATAATCTTCTCGGATTTCCTTGAGTACATCTTGCCAGATCTCGTCAAAAATTTCAGGCAAATAATTTTTAAGACTAGGTGACTTTGCTAAACGTCGTTTAATTTGTTTACGTTGTTCTCTAATAGTTCTTTCCCAACCATTGTAATCATTTACTAAAGGAACATATAATCGTTTCAAAATATGCGATAATAATACATCCAAACGACTTTCTAATTCATCCCGATAAGATCGCCCCAAATCCTCAATCTCCTCTATCAAATTCTCAACATCCACATTTTCAAAGTCCCTAGCTTTTAATTTAGCTATAGTCTCTTGAGTCCAATGTAAATAATCAGATTCATATAAGGATTTTTTAGCAATTACTTGAGTCATTGATTTGTAGCTCCTGCAATAAATCCATTATTATATTAACATTATTGCTGATCACATAGCTATGGGTAGGGGTTTAGCATTGCTAAACCCCTATAGGATTATTGTAGTGGGATTTTAATATTATTCCCTTTACCGACAAACTTCCTTTAAAGTGCTGGTAAAATTTGGATAAGAAATAGCAGCCGCTTCAGCACGGTGAATAGTAGTAGTTCCACTAGCATTAAGAGCAGCGATCGCTAAACTCATACCTATGCGATGATCTGTATGGCTGTCTACTTCCGCACCCACCAAAGCAGTACCACCAACAATTTCCATCCCATCGGGTAATTCTGTCACTTTTGCACCCATTTTATTGAGTTGTTGCGCCATTACGGTAATGCGATCGCTCTCTTTAACTCGCAACTCTGCCGCATCTCTAATAATAGTTGTCCCTTGGGCAAACGTCGCAGCTACCGCTAAAATGGGAATTTCGTCAATTAATCTCGGTATAATATCCCCAGCAATGGTACAGCTTTTTAACTGACTAGAACGCACCCGCACATCTGCAACCGGTTCTCCTGCAACTTCCCGTTGGTTTTCTAGCTGGATATCTGCACCCATCATTGCTAAAGCTTCTAAAATTCCCGTGCGGGTGGGGTTAACACCGACATTTTCCACCACCAACTCAGAACCAGGAACAATAGAACCCGCAACTAGCCAAAAAGCCGCAGAACTAATATCACCAGGAACAACAACTTTTTGCCCGTATAATTTCGCATTTCCCGTCACGGTAACGCTGTTAGTTTCCGGGTCTATACTTAATTCTGCCCCAAAAGCTTTTAACATCCGTTCACTGTGATCCCTTGATAAAGCGGGTTCGGTGACTGTTGTTTTCCCTTCGGTGTTTAAACCTGCAAGTAAAATACAAGACTTGACTTGCGCTGAAGCAATGGGTGAATGATAATGAATCGGTTTGAGTGCTTGTCCTTGAACTGCTAAAGGTGCTAAAGTATTACTGTTACGACCCCAAATTTCAGCGGACATTTGTTGTAAAGGTTTAACAACACGGGACATAGGACGCGATCGCAAAGAGTCATCACCAGTCACAGTAAAAAACCGCCCTGGATGGGAAGCTAACAAACCCAACATTAACCGGATAGTTGTACCAGAGTTACCCGCATTTAATACATCCATTGGTTCTTGGAAATTACCTAAACCAATACCCTTCACCCGCACCAACTGGGTATTTAATTCCGAAATTTCCGCACCCAGCGCCTGGAAACAGTGAGCAGTGCTGCGGGGATCTTCACCTAAAAGCAGTCCTTGAATTTCCGTTTCCCCTTCAGCGATCGCACCTAACATCAAAGCCCGATGGGAAATAGATTTATCCCCAGGAATACTGATACGACCTTGTAGAGACAGTCCAGAGGGAGGACGCTGAATAATTAAGTTTTGAGAAGCGTTTTCTTGAGTTTGTAATGTTATAATAGCAGCCAACATTAGGATACACTAGCTTTTGAATAGACCGGAAATTTTGCAGTGACATCTAATGCCGCCACTGGTTAATTCCTTCCTAGTATCCTACCGCTTTTTATTGTCCGCAACCCAATCCAATCAGCCCCAGTTTAGACTAGCATTTTTTTAGATATTGATAAAAATATTCACAACCTTGATCCACAGACTGATTCTAGCCAGAAAAAACATTGTTTTCGGGTTTTAGCTTGCAATCCTAGCCGTTTGCATCTTGATTTGTGTAGATTAACAAATTAGTAGATTCGGTTAATATGAATCAGGTTTTACTATTTAGTTGTTTAAACTAACTTTTTAAAACACCTAGTGTTGGTTTGATTTTATTCAACTGCTTCTATCACTTATCGTTCCCATGCTCACTCATCACCGCAAACCTATTTGTTTATCAATTATTTCCACTGACTTACCAGTTTGGTCTGTAGTGGAAACTTCTGGAACATTATATCAAAAAGATACTGACAGATTTCACTTACTATTGACTGCACCACCTTTAATCAGTTGTGAAGTAGGAAATTTAAGCAGTCGAGAAAATCCTGTTCCTCAAACTAAAAAAAATGTTGAAATCCCCACAAGTCCCAGAATTTTGTGGTTGGAAATTTCACCCTACCGAATCATTATGACTATGCAAGGTAACACTCAAGTAAGTTACCGACATTTCTGGGAACAGGGCGTTTATGGCATTAGTCGTTATTGGTTGCCTAATGAATCTTTGCAACCACACAAGCCTATTTGTTTACGTAACTTTACTAATAGCTTAGATCTTACCGGACAAAAATTACCAGAACATCTGCGACTTGACTATGAATTGTGGTCAGAAAAGGTACAACTAGGACGCTATATACTGAATTTGGAAATTGATAACTAATTAGGGGTTGCTGAGAAAGTCTTTCCGTGAGGGCATAGGAGTCAGGAGTCAGGAGTCAGGAGTCAGGAGTCAGGAGTCAGGAGTCAGGAGTCAGGAGGAGATTTGAAAATTTGTTTGCCATCTCTTGAAATCCCCAAAAATGCACACTTTTTCCGGTATACCCTTCAAAACCCTTGCACTAATTTCTGTGTTTATCAGCCTCTAACCTTTGATATATCAAGGTTTTAGGTTTATTCAGCAAACCCTAATTAGGCTTATTGAGTCGTTTTTAGGTGAAACATTCTGCTCTTTTTTCTCGTTTCTCGTTCTCATACTCTGTATTTCTCATTCCCAGTCGGAGACTGGGAACGAGAGAGCGAGAGAAAGCTTTTGCGTGAGAATATGGTTCTACAGACTTTGGAAATATTTATCCAAAGCTTCGTGTACTAACTCTGTCATGGGTTTATTGAGTTTTTCTGCGGTTTCTTTGAGTTGGGAATAAACATCATCTCGTAAACTCACCCTATGACGTGATTTTCCGCTGCTGGTGGGTTCTCCCGGTGTATAAGTGGCTGAAAATTCACGGATAGCATCAAAACCAATGCGATCGCAAAAATCCCCAAAGCTTTCTTTTCCTTTCCGTGATTTTTTAAAGAAGACAAAAATCGGCTCTAAAAAGCTTTCGATGTCGTTGTGGTGCAATTTTTCAATGATCGGTTGTGCTAACCGCGTTTGATCTGGTGAACCACCTAACCACACTTGATAAGATTCCGGCGCACTACCTACAAATCCTAATTCTGCCATATAAGGACGAGCGCAACCATTGGGGCAACCTGTCATCCTTACCACAAAGTGGTCTTTTTGTAAACCCACTTGATCTAATAAAGTCCGAATTCTTTCTAAAATACCAGGAATTGCTCTTTCTGACTCGGTAATAGCTAAACCACAGGTAGGTAAAGCGGGACAAGCCATAGCATAGCGGGTTAAAGCTGCAATTTGACTAGGATCAGCAATAATACCGCATTTATCTAAAATTTCTTGAATTGCTTCTTGATCTTCTGGTGCAATATCGTAGAAAATCAGGTTTTGATTTGGTGTGAGGCGGATGGGTAGGTTAAACTGTGCAACAATTGTCCGCAAAGCGGTTTTGAGTTGAAAAGAACCTTCATCTTTTACCCGACCATTATCAATGGAAATACCTAAGAACAGTTTACCGTCCCCTTGTTCATTCCATCCCAGAAAATCTTGATATTTGAATTTGGGTAATTGTTTAAAAGGTTCGACAGCTTTACCAAAGTATTCTTCCACCTTGCTGCGGAATTTTTCCACACCCCAATCATTGATTAAATATTTTAATCTAGCGTGTCTTCTGTCGGTGCGATCGCCATAATCTCTTTGAGTGGCAACTATGGCTTTGACGATATCATAAACATCATCTTTTGCCACATAGCAAATGGGATCAGCTAGTCGCGCAAAGGTTTCTTCTTTATTGTGGGTTCTTCCTAAACCACCACCAGCAAAGACGTTAAAACCTTGGAGTTCTCCTTTTTTATTGGTCATTACTACCAATGTTAAATCTTGGGAATACAAATCTACAGAATTATCACCAGGTACAGTTACGCAAACTTTAAATTTGCGTGGCATATAATGAGTACCATAGATTGGTTCTACGGAATCATGAAAAATAGTCCCAGTGCCATTTTTTTGTCGTGCTGCTTTCACATCTGGGTGTTCTTCAGCACTAATGGCTTTTTCCCCATCCAACCAAATTTCATAATAAGCACCGGTTTGGGGTGAAAGCAAATCAGCGATATTTTGGGCATATTCCCAAGCATACTGATATTCTGAGCGATTTTTAAAGGGTGCAGGGGGAGCCATAACGTTACGGTTGATGTCACCACAAGCACCCAAAGTAGAACCGAGATTTTTTACAATAGTAGCGATCGCCGCTTTGAGATTCTTTTTCAAAATCCCATGTAGCTGAAAACCTTGGCGGGTAGTGGCTCTTAATGTATGATTACCATATTCATCCGCCAATTTATCTAAAGCCAAATATAGCTGCGGTGGTACCAACCCACCAGGATTTTTTGTCCGCAGCATCATTTGATAATCTTTTTCCTGTCCCTTAACACGATTATCACGGTTATCCTGTTGATAAGATCCGTGAAACTTCAGAATCTGTATAGCATCTTCACTAAAATGGGTTGTATCCTGAAGTATTTCAGTCGCTACAGGTTCACGCAAAAAATTACTATTTTCTTTGAGACCTTCAACTTTAGAAGGTTTACGGGTACTAACGGGAGAAGGCGCAGAGTTAATCATTACAGTAGTATGTTTGTCAATAATGCAGCAGTTAAAGAATAATTAAAAATTTAGCTACACTTTTTCTGCTGGTAGAACACCAAAAATCCGCTCGGAATTATGAATAATAACTTAATTTTAACACAGTTAAAAGCCGGCTCCATTAGTGATATCACACTTAACAAAACCAGCTATTTCAGTATTTTAGATGTAAATCAACAGTCAGGAGGCAGGAGTTCAGGAGTTCAGGAGTTAGAAGAATAAATAACTAATGTTTCTTTCCCAGTCCCCAGTCACCAGTCCCCAGTCCCCAGTCCCCAATCACCAATCACCAACTTACTTAAAGCGATAACCGATACCACCATTAATGCTCACAGCAGAAGCATCACTATTTTGATAAGCACCGAGTCCTACTTTAGCGTTAGTGTAAACCAGGAAATTCTTAGTAACTTCAGATTCGACTCCAGCACCGACAACTACAGAATCTTTATTACCCAAGGGAGTGGGTTTACCGTCATTTTCTACGAAAGAATAGCCACCAGTAACAAAGACATTGGTTTTATTAGCAATGGGTAAATCTACAGAAACTTCAGGGATGATAGCAGCTGTTTCATCACCCCAGAGGACGTTACCCCGTGCGGAAAAAGGAGTATTTCCCAATTTTAAACGACCTGTGACATTGCCGCCAAAGGTAGCATCATCGTTACCTTGTCCACCACTGGTAACACCAGCAGCTACACCAACACCAATATAACTAGCATCTGTGCCTTTTTGAGTTTCGGCAGCAGCTTTACCCACGGAAAGAAATGCAGGAGTAATTACTAAGGAAGATAAAGCAGAAATTGTCACTAAAGACTTGAGTAAGCGTTTCATAAGTTTTACCACAATTTAGAAGTTTTACTGTTAAATTCTAAGTCGAATCGGAAGTTGAAATGTTCCAGATGATTTGAAAATTTACTAAATTCATTGTTACTATTAATGCAAGATGTTGAACTTATCGGTATTTAGTAAACTTTTGCATCCTTGGTTATAGTTACACTGCCATCTTTGAGTATTCCAGGTGATCAGGTGACAGTTTACTAATCGTCACTGAGCAATATAAAATGATGATAAAAACTACAAAGGTATTATCGGGTTTGCTGGGTGTGTGTGTTGGTGATGCTTTGGGTGTACCGGTGGAGTTTACAAGTCGTGCAGAACGTCTCAAATCTCCGGTCACATCTATGTTAGGTTATGGTACGTGGCATCAACCACCAGGAACATGGTCTGATGACAGTTCTTTAACTTTGTGTTTGGCAGAATGTTTGTGTGATGGTTTTTCCCTAGATGCTATAGCTCGTTCCTTTTCCCGCTGGTACACAGAAGGTTATTGGGGCGCTCATGGTAAAGTTTTTGATATTGGTGGAACTACCAGACAAGCTATTATTAATTGGCAACAAGGAGCAACACCCCTAAAAGCAGGTGGTACTGGTGAAAATAGTAATGGCAATGGTTCTTTAATGCGAATTTTGCCAATGGCTTATTTTTATCAAACCTTGACTTTTCAGGAATTAATAGAACGAGTCCATCAAGTTTCTTGCATTACTCATGGCCATCTGCGATCGCAAATGGCTTGTGGCATTTATATTAGTATTGCTGTAGAGCTATTGGCAGGAATAGAACCCAAAGCAGCTTATTTGCAAGGGTTGGACAAGATTCAATCACTCTATTCTAGTGGGGAATATGCCTTGGAAAAACCCCATTTTGATAGAGTTTTCAGTGGAAAAATTGCTGATATACCCATCAAAGAGATTAATTCTGGTGGTTATGTAATTGATACCCTAGAAGCATCTTTATGGTGTTTTTTAAATAGCTCATCCTACGCCCAAGCTGTACTTCAAGCCGTTAACTTAGGCGGAGATACGGATACTACTGCTGCGGTGACAGGTGGGTTAGCGGGAATTTATTATGGCGTGGAAGGTATTCCTTCAGAATGGCTGGATCAAATTGCTCGGAAACAAGACATTATAGACTTGAGCAGTCGTTTGTCATTATTTATAGGGAATAGGGAATAGGGAATTGGGAATAGGTAATAAATGAACTCCTGATTTCTGACTCCTGACTCCTGACTCCTGTAAGGGCGAAGCATTCGGGCGAACAATTATTAATTTTTCTCCAAAGCTATTTTCCGAATGCTTCGCCCCTACTTTGCCCTTACGACTTCTGACTGCTGACTGCTATACATAACGAAAAGACTATTATATTTTTACCTGTTCATTGATCCATTGTTGGTAGTCAGTACCAGCAAGGAGAATAGGTAGAGCGATAATTTCTGGCAGTTGATAGGAATGAATTTCTCTGATTTTGGCTGCTAATGTAGAGAATAACGCCAAATTAGTCTTAATCATTAACTGCCATTCATTCTTTTTGTGAATTTCTCCTTGCCATCGGTAAATAGAGTAGACGGGTGACAAACTGACAGCAGCTGCGAGTTTAGCTTCGATCACAGTTTGAGCGATCGCCTTAGCTTCCTCTTCAGTGGCAGTTGTCACCATAACTACACCATAACCAGTTGGTTGCTGCAACATTGCTAAACCAGAGACAGAGAGTAGACTTGACCATCAATTAACAAGCGAGTGATACCTTTGGCTTGGAGATGGTTACTAGCCTTATGCAGCATTCTACTGTCAGGAACTTTAATCACGCGATCGCGTTTGGTAGAAAAGCGTTTGGCCACGCGATGATTATCAAACACTGGCAGAGTTTTCTGCTGGGTTTCAATAGTAGGAATAGCTCCCAAGTCCCCAAAATCCTTGAGTGGTCTAGTAATTAATTCCGCAGAGCGATCGATTACCAGATAACAAGTTTTCGGCAAAGATGCCACAGACAAGGGTAAAACTTGAACTGCTCCTTCTCCTGGTCTACGTCTGGTAACTAGAGGTGTAGGTTCTTCAAAATCTTCGTCTTCAAAATCCTCCTCATCTTCAAACAAATCATCGTCTAAATCATCCAAATCATCAGACTCATCCAGTAAATCATCATCGAACATATTGCTGATGACGTTTTCTTCTGGCTCCTCATCCTCTAGTATGGTTCTGGGGATGCTGGGTATTTCAGGTGGCCGATGTCGGACGATTTCTATTTCCCTAGCTACCGGCAATTCTGGTTTTTCCGTGGCAGAAGAGCGTGTTTTCACCCTTCTAATAGCCGGGATAGGAGGTGGAATTTGTTCAGACTTAGGAGCCTCTTTCACCTCTTTGATGACCGTTTTAGGTGGTTCAACCTTGGGCAACTCTAAGCTAGGTTGATCACTGCTTACAGGTGCTGTTTCGATTTTTGGTTGTTGACTCAACAGGGGTAACTGCTCGTAACTTACTTGCGCTCTGCCTTCAGGGGTTCTGGCAGCGCGTTTTAAAGAAACAAGATATTCGTAATCTTCTTCGGGTAAGGTACTTTTAAGCAGTCGGCTAATGGTTGAGTTGCTTACTCCATAACGTTCTGCCAAAGTCGAGGTAGTTTCGGCAGTTTCTCTATATAACTTGAGAATTTCTTGCTTGTCAGAATCTGTTAATTTTCTCACGGTAGACACCAAAATTTGTTAACTGCGTTTGCGTCCACTAGTACGCCACTTGAGGCTCAATGATGCTTCGTATTCCAGAGCAGCGCCCATACCAAATAACACTCCACTCAACACCTAGAACACTTCTAGTATGTCTCCACTTTGATAATTTGGAAGATAGTTAGTGGCATATTTAAACCACATATCTGCAATGTAGAGCGAAAATGCTGCGGCTGCAATCATTCTCCATGACCGGGAAACTTTTCCTCCCCAAAACGCTAATAACATGATTGTAGCGATAATTAATAACAACACATCACTAATTACATAAAACCAATCTAAAATCAGTTTTATTTGCATCAAAATACCACTTGTTTGAGCGAATGGTGCTGCATTTTGCTGAGAAATGAACCAAGCCACAAAACTTCCTAATGCACCAACAGCAAACACAATTAACCATTGCCATTTTTCTAAGTTGATGCGTCGGGAGAACAAAGCTAGAGCCATACCTCCACCCAGGAAGATATAAGTCATGACAAAAAACACATCTGCTATAGACACATCCGGTTCTTCGCCTAAACCTATTTCTATATAGCCAAAAACTATCCCACCGATAAAATAAGCCAGCATACCTAAGCCGATAAACAGCCAAACCTTTCGGCTGCTGATAATTTGGGTACTTTGCCAGTTTCGCCAACAGAGAACAGCAGAACCCAAGTAAGCTGAAGCTTCAAAGATATTGGTTCCTAATAAATACCAAACTTCACGAATTTCTTCGCCGTTGGGACTACCAGGGATTTTGGCGCTGAACAACAAGAAGTATAACAGGGCTAACATTGCCCAGCCAATACTAATCAAAATGATTCTTTGAGTCGTGAAAATGGTTTTTGCTTTGTAAGAATCGTCGTAGGATTTACTCATAGGTTTTCACTAGGTAAATGCACTGTACTACTATTTTTGACATAATTAAGGTCTTATGTAATTGAAATAGTATTAATTGCTCAATGTGATACCTGAAGTTGGGTAACACTGAAATCATTTGTGAGCCAATAATATTCATCCTACTGCCAAAGTTTACTCAGTGGAGATTGATTTAACCAACCGATAAATATTAATAGTTCTTCTTCTGGCATATCTTGTAGCCTATCCTCTAATTGATGAGCAAAGTTTATATCACCAAAATATGTTTTTCCTAGTCGGTGCAGTTCTTCCAGGAGAATAATTACATGAGTTTCTTGCCAAGGAGGCAGTTTGGGCATTTGTGAGGGTTCAACAGTTAGCAGAGCTTTGGTTGACTCTGGGGAAGATGCTTGGGGAAATTGTTTTTGCTGTAATATCCCTGTGATATCTTTTTCAAATAAACCTGCTTGTCGATTACCTAATAAATCTTCAATATCCATATAAACGGCTTGCAGGAGTAAAATACTCGCCAATGTCAAAATCTCAATATTGCTATGGCTACCTGTATCACTGTCTAGCTGTTCCAAGGGAATTTTGCCCCAGACGCTAAAGCGTTCGGGTTCTTCCAGCAAGACACAGGCTTTACCTCGATTGTCAGTCAGCGATCGCCACAGAGTTTTAGCTTTAACCTCTTGACTAGCTTTAAAAACACTTATCAGGCGAAAGGTTGGCCCCTGATAATGGAGGATCGGCACCTTCTGATCCCGCGTTGGGTGCTGAACGTTAGATATTTCAACATCCTGGCGTTTAAGAATAAACATGGCACTAGCAACTAACTCCTCACAGGGGCTGTTTTGATTTGGGATTTGTCTTTCATTTGGGCAAAATGGACTCAAGTATAATAATTTATATTATGGTGAAATAAAATTAGACGTTTGCCAAATACTTTACCAGATATCTGCCAAATATCTGTATGAGAGGATTAGCACTCAAGGTAAAGTTACCCCTTGACATCTCAATATATCGTAAATACCTACTTGGTTTCGTTTTTTAGTTTACATCTACTGGTTCATGAGGTGATGGTTCGTTATAAAAATTGTTAAATATTTAATTCTATCTTGCTTTTTACTAGGAACAGCGTATATAATAATCAAGGATGGTTTGTTCAAAAGCCAGATACGAGTCTTGGGCGCGTAGCTCAGTGGATAGAGCAATTGCCTTCTAAGCAATCGGTCGCAGGTTCGAACCCTGCCGCGCTCGTTTTCAATCAATATTCATCCTCAATGCTTGTAACTAGGGCTTGCTGAATAAACCCAAAATACTCGTAAATCAAAGGTTTGAGGCTGATCAGGAGGAAAGAAAGTGCAAGATTTTTGAAGGGTATACCTTAAAAACTGTGCATTTTGGGTCTGATAAATTAGAAAATCTGGGGATA
>NZ_JAQMTI010000317.1:0-32052 GCF_028329225.1 Sphaerospermopsis kisseleviana CS-549
AGTCACCAGTCACCAGTTACCAGTCACCAGTCACCAGTCACCAGTCACCAGTCCCTATTTATGCAACAGTTCTAGCCAACAATACTGGACAAGTGGCATTAACACGCACATAGTCAGATAAAGAAGCGCCAACAAGTCGATCCAAATCTACAAAACTCTTAGCAATAGATGGCCGACGATCTGGAGAACCTAACAACAATAAGTCTACATTGAGTTCTTCAGCTAAACGACAAATTTCTTCACCTGGTTTGCCACTACTTGTTACACAACGCACAGAAACACCTTGTCTTTCCGCTGCTGTTACAGCATTTCCCAACACTGTATCTTTTTCTGGTTTAATATCAGCAATACCTGATAATTTACTGCCCAAGTCTGTATTGATATTAGCCAAAATTAACTGACCACCACTAACATCTCTGAGCAAAAATAAGGCTAAGTTCAAACAATTTTGGGAAGCATCAGAATTATCTATTGCCACCATTACACGCTTAATTCTTTTGACATAAATGTCATCTTTAACCAGCAACATGGGACGAGAAGACAATTGGAAAACATACTGACTGACAGAGTTAGCTAAAATTGATTTCAGTCGTTTCAGTCCTCTTGAACCCATGATAATCAAGTCAGCTTCTATTTCATCAGCGACTTGACAAACTACATCTTTGGGATCTCCTTGGCGTAAAATAGAAGAAACCCGACTGGGATCTAAATCCAAAGACTGAATTGCATTAGCTAGGATCTTACCACCTTCTTCCCATTTATCTGTCATTGCCGCAGCAGTAGTTTGTGAAGGTACAACGTGCAGAACTGTAACTTTTGCAGATTGGATAGATGGCAGTTCTTTCAATGTCTTCATCATTTCTTCTGCGTGTCCTAGTCCAGAGACAGCCAGCAAAATTTTTTGTATCATTGTCCGTAATTGTTCTTAAGGTTTCTTTGGGTTGCGCTGCCAGTACCGAGCATCAGAACTGATGTTCTCAATTTATCTGAAAAACCTAGTTAGCAAATGAACGCAAATAAATTTTAGTTATTAGTTATTAGTCTTTAGTTATTAGTCTTGAGTCATTACAACCAAAACTTACCAATGAGTAGAAAACTAATAAAACTTTAAGTTTGTTTGCGCTTAGTTACTGAAAATTGCCCCCAGGTTTTTCCTAGATTCAGCATACTCTCAATTTAGCCTAATTAAGTTTACGAAATATAATGTTATTTATTATTTTTAATCTATATTCATTTTTGTTGATGAGAAATTAGTAAAGAAATACAACAGAAATTAAATTCTCACTATATTAACTTTTCTGAGGAGCTATTCCTAAGCTGACAATCTTATTGTCAAAATATAATTATTTTGACTTATTTTGACAAATATTGACACAATTGAGTTAATAAGTACCCAGGCAAAATTAATTGCACATAGTGTTTTTATTTTTTTAGTTAAACTGTAGAAATACCCAAGCAAAATTAATTTAACATATAGATATTGAGTGAAAACAAAAGTGTCTGTATTCCTTAATTCCTGTTCCCCGTTCTCTGTTCCCTCTCTTAACTGTAAAATTTATTTTATTTATTTTCCACAAAGAAAGATATTGGGAATGTTGGGTTTCCTTACGTCAACCCAACCATAGAATCTTTTAGGTAGCAGCCAACAAACCATTATGCTTAAGTAAAGCAGTTGTTTTTGGTTCACGACCCCGGAAGGCTTTAAAAATTTCCATTGGGTGCATACTACCACCCATAGCTAAGATCGTATCTCGATAGAGCCTACCAGTATCATGTATTGCCACTTCATCTTCTAAATCCGCTTCTTCAAAAGCAGCAAAAGCATCAGCACTTAGAACTTCAGCCCACTTATAGCTATAGTATCCAGCCGCATAGCCCCCTTCAAAGATGTGACCGAAAGCACATAAAAAGGCATCCTCAGGCAATGGTGGTAAAACAGTAGTAGTTTTGGCAATTCGTTCACGGACATCTATGGGAGTTTCATCACCACCAGGACGATAGCGGTAATGTAGTTCCATGTCCACACTGCTGAGGTGAATTTGCCGTAACATTGCCGAACCACTCATGTAATTACGGGCTGCTAACAGCTTTTGATAATAATGCTCTGGTAATGGTTCACCTGTTTCGTAGTGTTTAGCCATACTGAATAAGGTGGGACGGTCATAACACCAATTTTCCATAAATTGGCTAGGTAATTCTATTGCATCCCACTCCACACTATTAATACCTGCTGCGCCAGTATAATCAACCTTGGTGAGCATATGGTGTAAACCATGTCCAAATTCGTGGAACAAAGTTTCTACATCATCAAAAGTCATCAAACTTGGTTTATTATCCACTGGGGGAGTTTGGTTACAAATCAAATAAGCTACTGGTAAGCGGGTGCTAGTTATACCCCGTTCTGTGATTTTGCTGCGATGAATACAAGCTTCCATCCAAGCACCACCACGTTTTTCGGCAGGACGAATGTAGGGATCGAGATAAAAGTAAGCAATGGGAGTACCATTTTTATCAGAAATTTGGAAATAACGGACATCCTCATGCCAAACTGGAGCTTGACCATCAGCAGGTGTCACAGTCACACCAAATAGCCGTTTAATTAGTCCAAATAAGCCATCAAGAACTTGGGGAAGGGGGAAATAAGGACGTAATTCCTCTTCAGTAAAAGCGAATTTGGCTTCTCTTTGACGTTCTGCCCAAAAACTGATGTCCCAGTGTTGCAAATCTTCCACTTCTGCTGCTTTCTGAGATTTAGCAAAATCTTTGAGTGCTTCTAAATCTTTAACAGCAGCATCATAACTAGCTTGACGCAGTTCTTCTAACAGCTTTTCCACGGCTGGGACATTTTTCGCCATTTTACTAGCTAAACTCAGTTCGGCAAAATTTTCAAAGCCCAGTAACTTTGCCAATTCTTGCCGTAACTGTAAAATTTTTTCAATGAGAGGGTTGTTATTTAATTCCCCAGAGGAAGCACGGGTAATATAAGCTTTGTATAATTTTTCCCGTAAATCCCGACGGGTGCTGTGTTGCATGAAGGGAAAATAACTGGGAAAATCTAATGTGATGTGCCAAGGTCCATTTTCTGGGGTGGCCTGTTCTTCCCCGGCAATGCGAGCCGCCTGAGCAGCTAAACTGATTAAGCTACTGGGTAAACCGTCAATTTCTGCTTTGGTTGTTAAAACTAGACTAAAGGCTGAGGTAGCATCCAAAAGATTATTAGCAAAATCTGTAGCCAGTTCTGCTAATTGCATTTGAATCACATTAAAACGCTCTCGTGCTTCTCCTTCCAAACCCACACCAGATAATTTTGCATCTCGAATCGCTGCTTCTACAATGCGTTGCTGGGCAGATTCTAAGGTTTCCCAGGTATCACTGGCACGGAGGGCTTTAAAAGCCTTGTAAATCGGTTTGCTTTGTCCAAGGGTGTTAATAAAGTGTACTACTTGTGGCTGAACCTTTTGATATGCTATACGTAAATCAGGGCTATTTTTGACACCCATTAAATGGTTGAGTATACCCCAACTCCAGTACAGCTTTTCTGTTAACTTTTCTAGAGGTTCTACTAAACCAGTCCATGTAGGCTCTACATTAGTTTCTAATATAGCTAGTTGTTGTTGCAATTCTGTTAACAGATGTTTAAAAGCAGGTTCTACTTGCTCTGGTGTAATATCTGCAAATGGCGGTAAACCTCTGCCTTGGAGTAGGGGGTTTTGAGAAATAATAGCAGTTGCACTCATGGTTTTATGTTAGTAGCCGATCAATAGGCAGAACAACAATGACTTTTATTTATATAACTAATAATGTAACGTAACTACACAATTTAGCCTTGCTAGAATGGCATTCTTATAAATTTCTCAAAATCAGCCAGAAAGGAGAAGCAAAATTTTCCCAGTAATAGATAAGGCATAAATAGGTTTTTTCATGATTTTACAGGGATAATTTACCATAATCAGTGTTTTAGTATTTACAAAGTCATAAAAATTCTGCTTTCTGTTTTATTTACACCTGTGGTTGTATTGTTGATTTGTATAGATGTATTAGCAGCGATTAAAACCAAAAAAAATGGATACAAACAAGGAAAGACAGTTTTAAAAGGTCATTTGGCTTATGATGACTCGCTCAAGGGTAAGCCTCCAGGTGTGTTGGTGGTTCATGAATGGAATGGTTTGCAGTCTTATGCTAAACAATGAACTGAGCATTTAGCAAAGCTGGGTTATGTAGCTGCTGTTAATAATAGCAGCTAACGCCTCACTTCAAAGCCCCGCAAACCTTCTGGGTGTTCATACTCAACTGTAACTTCCTTTACCATTGCCGCAGGTGGTCCTGCATGACACCAACGCACCATTTCCTCTACAATTTCTTTAGCACCCTCAAAAACTGCTTCCACTCCACTATCTGGGAGATTTCGCACCCAACCAGTTAACCCCAACTGGGTAGCAGTATCTACAGTGGCGTAACGATACCCCACACCTTGAACTCTGCCAGTAATGAAGACATGGGCGCGGATTAGTTTTGGTAGTGGTGTTGTAGATTGCATAAAAAAGTCTGGTTTCAGGAGACAGTAAGCAGAAATTAACAGTTTCTAGTATTTTACGATTTCAGGTTTACTTTTTAATCTGCAACTTTGTTGGTACAGTTGGGTTTCTCGGTTGTCACTGATAAATCTTTAATTTCACCCCTAAAACGCTAAAATCTTCTAGGTTACTGACTGAGTTTACAACTGACAACTGACAACTGACAACAAAACACGGACAAAATTAAAATTACTTATGTCTAACTTGCCACCACTCAATAAAGAAACAATTTGGGATATTATCAACGATAATATTGATGATACTACTGTTAACCAATTGGTATGGTATCACTTGGGTTATCGTTATGATGCTAACACTGAAAAATGGGATACTAGCCAAGTAGCACCAGAATGGGTGGCTGAATATCCAGAACCTGGGAATTTTATTGAGTCTCGCCCAGCAACAATGAAATTAACTCGTTCTATTCCCCAAGAGAATAAACAACTGCTCAAACAAAAACTAGGTTTTAAAGGTTACAAAATCGGAGAATTTGGTCCTCGGCAAACTCGCAGGGCAACTATGGCAGGTTGGTTATTAAGTTATATGATGATCACTACTGGTAAAATTGAATAATATGATATTTGGTGATTGGTGATTGGTGATTGGTGATTGGGAAAAATCAACCAGTTACCAAAAGCTGATTTTGATATAATTGATTTTTAATAAAATTTCCTAGAACACCGATTCATTAATCGTAAGGGCGTTCGCGTAGTGTGCCGAATGCATAGCATTCGGAAAGAATATCAATTGTTTCAACGATAGGTTATCACCCGAATGCTTCGCCCCTACAAGATGAAAACAGATTACCTAGCATTACTGAATCGACGATCTAGCATCTGGGCGACAAAAATATACATAAACAATATACATAAACATAGATTTTTTCCTAAAAATCTGCTTTTTTATAGATTCATGTTTTTTGATTTTTATGTATTGTTGAACTAGATCACAATAATGCACGTAATTACTTAATGGTAATTAGTGATTAGTCAAGTCTCATCAAATCTAACTAATTTTTCAGGTTTTCATTTTTCTAAGAACTAATTACTATTTTTCTCAATACTGGATATTCTGAATACTAGATATCCTGACTTCTCTATTATAGATACAGCATCTCAATTAAAACATAGCCCGAAAGAGCGTTTTACTCCTGACTCCTGACTCCTGTACGGGCAACCACGGGGGGTTGCCACTACTGACTCCTGACTCCTGACTCCTGATGTATCTTGTATTTTTCCTGAAAAATGTGTATAGTATTCCTTTACACAATCAAGCGGATTACACAAGTTTAGAGTTTTACACCATGATCAACAAATTAATTAACACTAATATTAAGAGTTCGCACGTTTTATTAACTCCTAATCAAGTTAAAGAAAAATTGCCTTTAACTAAATCTGCTGAACATACAATTTTGCAATTCAGACAGGAAATAGAACATATTCTTGATTTTAAAGATAGCAGAAAATTCATTGTAGTTGGTCCTTGTTCTATACATGATCCCAAAGCGGCGATAGAATATGCTGAGAAGTTGAAAGTTCTAGCTGATAAAGTGCATGATAAATTGTTGCTGATCATGCGGGTTTATTTTGAAAAACCTAGAACTACTGTAGGTTGGAAAGGATTAATTAACGATCCCGATATGGATGATTCTTTTCATGTAGAAAGAGGGATTTTAATTGCTCGGAGTTTATTATTAAAATTGGCAGAATTAGGATTACCAACAGCAACGGAAGCACTTGATCCGATTATTCCTCAATATATCAGTGAATTGGTTTGTTGGTCAGCAATTGGAGCGAGGACAACTGAATCACAAACTCACCGCGAAATGGCCAGTGGTCTTTCCATGCCGGTGGGTTTTAAAAATGGTACAGATGGTAATATTAATGTGGCTTTGAATGCTCTCAAATCAGCGCAAACTCCACATAATTTTTTAGGAATTAACCAAAAGGGACAGGTGAGTGTATTTCAAACAAGAGGTAATTTTCATGGTCATGTAATTTTGCGGGGTGGAAGTCAGCCTAATTATGATCCGGAGAATGTGAAATTGGTAGAGGAACAATTAAAAGCCGCAGGTTTACCACCAAGAATAGTCATTGATTGCAGTCATGGTAACACCAATAAAGATTATAGATTGCAATCTGCGGTGTTAGAAAATATAATTCAGCAAATAGTTGCTGGTAATAATTCAATTTTGGGAATGATGCTGGAATCAAATTTATATGAAGGTAATCAACCAATTACAGGAAAACGGGAAGAATTACAATATGGTGTTTCAGTAACTGACAAATGTATTAGTTGGGAAGAAACAGAAAGAATTATTTTAGCTGCTCATGCCAAACTCAAGTAAAGTTAGGAGGCAGGAGAATTTTAGATTTTAGATTTTAGATTTTAGATTGGATTCATGAAATACAATCCAAAATCCAAAATCCAAAATCCAAAATCCAAAATTGTATCCCCAATCACCAATCACCTGCTATAGTAATTGTTTGTTCAATTGCTGGTAGATAAACATTGAAAAAATCTGTTTCTACGTCTAAAATTAAATCTTCGCTTGCTCCTTTATGTCGAATAGAAACATTGTTGTCTTTCTTAATGATCACAATCGAACCATCTATGGCATCTCTTAATAATATCATTTCTGTTTCTGTAGGATTATCCAATACCACAATATTACTACCTTTGTAAACCATTCCTTCTGATTCTAGAGTATCTTCTGCGTATTCAGCAATTAATAAATCAAGCTGAGGATGACGCAACAAAGTTTGTATATTGCGATTGTATTCTTGACTCCAAAATTTTTGGCAACGATTGATAAATATTCCCTCGCGACACACAGCACCTATTTTCATTTGTGGATGTTGTAAAAGAATCTGATCAATTATTGCTTGTAATTCAAGTACAGTAATTTTATTAAACGTAATAATTGGTATTCTGGCATCTTGGGCAGATGGAAAAAAGGTTGATAAAATATGGGCAGGAACATCAACACTTGTACCAATCGCGGGGTTAAGGTGCATGAAAATACCTGGTGCAGCGTTAATTTCTAAGATGGCAAAATTACCATTCTTCCAAGAGTGGGAAATATTTTTAGTAATCACATCAATGCCTAAACAAGTAAGGCGAAAATGTTGGGCAATTTCTTCTGCTAAGATAATATTATCAGGATGAATTTTATTGGTAGCATTAATGCTGATACCACCGGATGAGATATTAGCAACTTTGGTAAGATAAATAATGCGATCGCGTTCAATTATACTATCCACATCTAATCTTTGTTCATATAAATATCGTTCCATCGCTTCATCAATGACAATTTTACTCATGGATGATGTGGGTGTATCTCTCCGTTCTGGTTTGCGATTTTCTTTTTTAATTAATTCTCTAATTGTTGAATATCCATTACCCACAACCGATGGTGGCCTACGTTCTGTAGCAGCGACAAATTTACCATTGACACACAATAAACGAAAATCCCTTCCTGATATACTTTGCTCCATAATAATTCTAATTGATTCATCTTCGGGAATTGCTAATACTGCAAAATTATAAGCAGATTTCAATTTTCTAGAATCATTGATATTAGGAGTTACACCAATTCCTTTATGACCCACTACAGGTTTAATTGCCACTGGATAACCGATTTTTCTAGCTATATCTAACGCTTCTGTTTCTGAAGTTACAATATCACCCTTTGGCACGGGAAAACCCAATCTTTCTAAAAATTCTTTACAATCATCTTTGCGGGTAGTAAATTCAGAATCTAGATGACTATCAATATCAAAAGTTG
This sequence comes from Sphaerospermopsis kisseleviana CS-549, assembly GCF_028329225.1. NCBI lineage: Bacteria > Bacillati > Cyanobacteriota > Cyanophyceae > Nostocales > Aphanizomenonaceae > Sphaerospermopsis > Sphaerospermopsis kisseleviana. The sequence continues at coordinate 8,362 of NZ_JAQMTI010000317.1, forward strand.
TTGCTACTCCTCGCACTTGTTTTTTACCATAACCATATTGCATTAATCCTTCTTCCCATAAATAGCAAGTAGGAATACCTTGTTGATATGCAGCTTGCCATAAAGCATAAACTGTTGGTCCACCATAAACAGATTCTCGGAACTTATTTTGCAATTTAATTAACCGTTCCTCAAAGGGGAAATACTCATCTTTAGTAATACTTTCCAACCAATCCCAAACCAAGTACACTACTGCTCTTGCAGTACCTTCATGTAGTGCTTGAATGGCAATTCTTACATAGGAATGATATGCTGTGATACTCCAAAGATTCAGGTATAAACCTATATCTAATTTGCTCACTTCGGAAACAACACGAGCAAATAAATCAGCATATAACTGATATCTTTGCTCCGCTAAGTGCGGATAAAAATCACTTATAACGTCAATATAATCCTCTATCGGTAGAGGATCTTGAAATTCAGTCAAAGAAAAATCAAATACTAGCGCCCCTGTATCTAAATAAGGGTTGGGTCCAATATAATACTTGAAGTTAAAAATATCAAATACATCAGTTCTTCTAGCATTGATGCGGATGACATCGGTACTTTGCTCTTGAACCATTGATTTTCGATTTATTGACAATTTTTGAGGTTATTTAGCCAAGTTCAACTTACTCCTATTATGAATAAGATTCAGCTATCTCAGGGCATAATTTCCATTTAATTAAAGTTTCTGAAATCACGCTTAAGAGAATCAAGATAAAAATAATACTGGGGATAGATTTAATGAAGTTACTTTTTCAATAAAAGAAAAACAGGTAATTCAGAAGATATCTTAGTTATGAATAACACACATTCTGCTCTCAGAAATGAAGTTAGAGAATTGGCTGAGGAAGCATTTCACCGCAAGTTAATTTCAGGATATGGAGATGGGCAAAATATGAATGAATACCAAATTGTTTATCAAGGAAAACCTAGACATATATCTTTAGAACAAGCTCGGCTTTTTTTGACAGATTTAATTTATAGACACCAAATTCATTAAAGAGGGCAACCCACAAAATATAGCATATAGCTCACCCATTATGTTTGAAACAGACTTAATCTGTTATTTTTCATCTGCTATAATTGCCAAAATTGGAAATTATTGCTATGATTATCTACAACAACCGCAGCAACAAAATTATCTGCTGGTAGTAATTCTTTTAATTGCCAATTTCCTGAAACTTTTAATTGAGCAGGTTCTGTAGGTGTTAATTCAATTCCGATTTGTTCTAATTGAATTAAACCATCTCCCGTGGCTTTTAAATAAGCTTCTTTACAAGTCCAGTAACGAAAAAATACTTGTTGTTTTTGTTCAGGTGTAAGTAATTTAATTACTGCATATTCTTGGGGTAAAAAGAAACGTCGAGCAAGATTTTCTAAATCAGACATTGGGCGAATAAATTCTAAATCTACCCCAATTAATCTTTGATAACTTACGCCACACAAACCCAAATCTTGCGAATGTGACAAATTAAAAAATATTCCTGAATCAGCAAACTTAGCTGCTAAAATTGGTTTGCCCCGTTGTTGATAATCAAATTCTACTTGAGACGGTTCTACACCTAAATAACTTCCTAAAATAGTCCGCAGACTACCACGCCCAACAATAAAACGCTGTCGATGTTCAGAAAAATAAAACCTTTCTGCACGAGCAACTTCATCACTAGATAAAGTTTCTCTGAAAGATTGTATCTGTGATTCAGATTGCTGTAAGTTTATTTTCCAGATATGCACATCATCAGATAACAATACTAATTTTTTAGGTGCAGGTAGCCAGTTTGAGGGAAAGTTATTCACAACTAATTCACAACTAAAAAGTTTGGGTTCTAGATAATTAATTCTTCAAAAAATCAGGGATGTTTGATCAATACTACCTGATAAATCTAAGCACTATATTGATGAAAGAATAGGGTCTAAAATTCCGCCTTTGAAAGCGAAAATTTTTGGGAGATTTGGGAGATTTATGATAAATAGCCCTTATAATAACAGACTCCTGTCTTCTGCCTTCTGCCTCCTGCCTTCATTAATTCCTATCCATTCTAAAATACGATTCCAAGCCCACCATTGATCAGGATCTTGGGATTGAATTTGACACTTTTTACTACTTATATAACCTACATGACCACCGTAGGATGTAAGTAACAAATCTATAGCAGGATTTTTGGCACTGGCAACTTTTAAATCATCAACAAGATCGGGATGAAATAAGGGATCATCAGCAGCATAAATAATTAAAGTTGGTTTTTGCAACAGAGGTAACAGATGTAAACCACTGCTGGTCTGATAATATTCTTCCACAGAACTAAAACCCAAGCGGCCAATGACAAGTTCTTCATCAAATCCCCAAATGCTATTTGCTCTTTCTATTGCTGCCGAATCAAAAGAATTATCATGAGTATGATGTAATTTCCAGGCTAGTTTTTTTAATTCTCCAGCAATGCGGGATTCAACATACTTACCAAAAGGGTGAGTGACTAAATAAGTGAGCGATCGCAACGAATCTAAACTAGGACAAATAACTGCTCCTCCAGCAATGTCTATATCTTGTAATTTAAAATCTTGTGCTGCTTTGATTCCCCACAGCGCCAATTGTCCCCCTAGAGAATACCCTGTAAACCAGCATTTTGGAGGACAACCCATTGCTACCGCTTGCTGGGCAATTCTGACAAAATCTTCCCCTTCATACAACCCATCAGAAGTTAAAGTTGGGGATAATTCTGCCGTTTTACCATGCGCCCGCCAATCAAAGAGAACCACAGCATAACCTTGAGAGTATGCTTTACGTCCCAACAATCTTAAAAACCATTGTTGTTCTAACTCTCCTGTAATACCATAAGTGCCAATAATTGTGCTGTGGGCATTTTCGGGTATGGCAACCCAACCGAAAATTGGTACATCCTGCCCTCCCGTAAATACGACCTGCTGATAAAGTGGTTCTGGGTGTGAAATTGTGCTTTCCCAGTTATTTCCTGCCCATAAAGCAGTGTAAGCAGTCATGGCAGCACCATTTCGCAAGAAATAGGGCGGACTGTAGGTAGAGTTACACACCATATATTAATTTTCGTGTAAATTAGTATTGTTTTCACAATCTCTAATTTTAATATTTATGTTGGATTTTAAATCTTTTTTTACAATCGAAAAAGTAATCTTTGTATCTCTCAAAGGTTCTTAATTTATCCTTAAATAAAGTAGTCATAATTTTTTAATAATGCCCAGGATTCTTGTCATAGATGATGACCCAGCGATTTCAGAACTTGTTGCCGTCAACTTGGAAATGGCTGGCTACGATGTTAGTCAAGCTGAAGATGGCATCAAAGGTCAGGCGCTGGCGCTCCAGTTACAACCCGACTTGATCATGCTTGATCTGATGTTGCCCAAAGTAGACGGTTTTACCATTTGCCAGCGTTTACGTCGGGATGATCGCACATCTGAAATTCCGGTTTTAATGCTGACAGCATTAAACCAAACTCAATATAAAGTTGAGGGTTTCAATGCTGGCGCAGATGACTACTTGACCAAACCTTTTGAAGTAGAAGAAATGCTGGCACGAGTGCGGGCTTTGTTACGACGTACTGACCGCATTCCCCAAGCCGCAAAACACAGTGAAATTCTTAACTATGGTTCTCTTACCCTCGTTCCAGAAAGATTTGAGGCCATTTGGTTTGGTGAAACTGTAAAACTGACTCATTTAGAATTTGAGTTGCTTCATTGCTTGCTTCAGCGTCATGGACAAACAGTTTCTCCCAGTGAAATTCTCCGAGAAGTTTGGGGTTATGACCCTGATGATGACATTGAAACTATTCGGGTGCATATTCGCCACTTGAGAACTAAACTCGAACCAGATCCTCGCCATCCCTGCTACATTAAGACGGTTTATGGTGCAGGATACTGTCTAGAGTTGCCCAGCGCACCACCATCAAGTGAGGGAACTACCGCTACATTAGTTGAGTGATATGGGAACTGGGGACTGGGGACTGGGGACTGGGGACTGGGGATTGGGGACTGGGGACTGGGGACTGGGGACTGGGGATAGTTAATTTTGACACTCTCCGGGCTGAAGCCACGGAGATTCTTGGTTCAACGAGTCCACTTAGATTAGATCCCTTGCGGTGTCTAACAAGCGAGGTGGTTCTCTCCCCAAGCAGTGCCTACGGTTTTGGATGGACAATCAAAATGTTAAACCCTACGACCTGAATAAGTATACTGCTGTATTAGCGTCGGAATTTGATTTTGCTGAGAAATTAAATTCAATGGCTACTTCAAAAATCTAGGCTTGTTGGTGCAATATTCAACATTGTTTAGTAAATAATCAATCAGGACAATGCTTTCCATCTCCCCACACCCTACTTAACTGGTTGCAGTTTTGTCACCTTGAGTTTAAAGTTACCAACCCCAGTTTCTCCAAAAGACCGGACACGAACAATATAATTTCCTGTTTCGGCGATGCGGGTAAACAGGAGAGAATTACTTGTACCATCAGGTCCATCATCATTTTCTGCCACCGTTGAACCATCAGGACCTAAAAGAGTAATAATAGTGTCAAAGTTTTCAGATGACAAATCAATTGCTAAATTATCACCTTTATTTAATTTGACTGTATAATCACGCGCAAACCCCCCTTGACCTGTGGGAATGTCTGTAGCTTTTAATGTATCAGCAATTTCTGAACTACTATTTAAGGGAATGGGTTTATATAAATTATTTGTATTTGTATTTGTATTTGTATTTGTATTTGCATTATTCGTATTTTGAGCAAATACTGTATTTATACTGATTAAAATTGTCAGTATACTTACAGGAAAGATAATTATTTTTTTTAAACCCACTGCAAAACCTTTGTTCATAAATGAAAACATTTTTCCCTCAAACACAGGGTATAATTTTGTTAATTATAGATTTATCACCCACAAGTTGCCCATTAACTCTAGGCTGATCTATCTTTACCCGTTGTGGCTACAGCAGCTACCCCCAATACAGAAATATCACCTTGATTAAGTGTATATACAGCAGATTTGACGGTTGCGCCAGTAGTATAAATATCATCCACTAACAGCACGGGTGCATCTGGACGAATACGGCTAAAATCCGATCCTATAGCAAAAGCATCTGCTAAATTTTGTTCTCTCTCTGCACCGGATACGCTAAATTGTGCTTTTGTATCTTTAACTCTGGCTAACCCATTTGATTTTAATTTTAACCCAGTGATCTGACAAAATCCTTGGGCGATTATTTCAGCTTGATTAAAACCCCTTTCTTTGAGCTTTTTTGGGTGAAGTGGTATGGGTACAATTACAGGTTTTTGATTTTTTAATGTACAATTTAATATCCATGATTCTCCTAGATACTGACCCAATAACCGCCCCATTTCTGGCTGGTTTTCATATTTCATGACGGCGATCGCCCTTTTTAATGTTCCTCCATAACTCCCCCAACTAAACACGGGTAAAGGTTCTTTCCATAAGACATTGGGGTTTTGCAGATGGCAGCTTTGTAATTGTTTATTACAATATTGACAAAGTTGCTGTTTTGTGCTTCGCTGGCAGATAGGGCAATTGTTCTGTAGGAATAAATTTAGTAAATTTTTAAACATAGTAATTGCTAATTGCTGATGGGTCATTAGTTATTTTTCCCAGTCACCAGTCACCTCAAGTATTTCACATACACGCGATCGCATCTTTTTGTTTCCACTCCTGTCGCGGGGATATATCCATTATTCTCATAAAGCTGGACTGCTTCTTTTAAAACGCTGGCTGTTTCTATCCAAATTTGTTCAAATCCGCGTTTTTCTATAGTTAATTCTAGCTGCTGTAATAAATATTTTCCTAAACCTAAACCACGAATTTCTGGTAAAAGATACATTTTTCTGATTTCTACAGCCTGTTCTCCCCGTTTTATGGGATAATATGCCCCTGTACCTACTATTTTGTTTTGGTGTTCAATTACCCAAAATTCACCACCAACAGCTAAGTAATATTCCTCAATTTCTAAAACGTCTCTATCTGCACCGTCTGCTTCCCAACCTAAGCCATATTCTGCTAAGACTGTACTAATTACGTTTGCTGCTGCTGTGCAATCGCTCTTTTGCCAGTCACGAATGATAAAGTTTTGGTACAATAGTTTCATGTTGATTAGGGAATTAAGAGGAACGAACCGCAAAGTACGCAAAGTACACAAAGGAAGGATGTTTTCGAGAGATTTTTTGTGTCAGAGGTTGGATTTAAAATCTAAGTTAAATATTAAGGTAAGTTGTTAGTATTAATTATCAGAATCAATCTAAAATCCAAAATCTAAAGTTACTAAACAGTTGCAAATATTGAAAAATAATTGATACACTTGTTCCTTTATACCAGTTTACAGTGAAGCAGCGCCCATAATGGTGCATATCAAGCGGGTCGAACTTACTAATTTTAAGTCTTTCGGTGGTACAACTTCTGTCCCTTTACTACCGGGTTGTACTGTCATTTCTGGTCCTAACGGATCGGGAAAGTCAAATATTCTGGATGCGTTGCTGTTCTGCTTAGGACTATCCAGTTCTAAGGGAATGCGTGCTGATAAGTTGCCAGATTTGGTTAATAATAATCAAGTCGCTAAAGGACGTAATGCTATTGAGGCTATTGTAACTGTTACTTTTGATATTTCTGATATTGTCTCACGCAAAGACGCAAAGGCGCAAAGTGAGGAAGATCAGGAAGTTGAGAAAGTTAGGGAAGTAGAGGAAGCGGAAAATAATTCCCAGTCACCAGTCACCAGTCACCAGTCACCAACTGAGTGGAGTGTTACTCGACGTTTACGGGTTAACTCTCAGGGTGGTTATACTTCTAATTATTATATTAATGGGTCTTCTTGTACTTTGACTGAATTACATGAGGAGTTGGAAAATTTAAGAATTTACCCTGAAGGTTATAATGTGGTTTTGCAGGGTGATGTCACCAGCATTATTTCTATGAATGCTAGGGAACGTCGAGAAATTATTGATGAGTTAGCTGGTGTTGCTGCGTTTGATAGAAAGATTAATCAAGCTAAGGGAACTTTAGATGAGGTTAAGGAAAAGGAAGATAGTTGTAAAATTATAGAAGGGGAGTTGACTTTACAACGCGATCGCCTTTATCAAGATAAGCTAAAAGCTGAAAAGTATCGTCAGTTAAAACAGGAGTTTCAAGAAAAGCAATCTTGGGAATCTGTGTTATCATGGCGTTCTCTCCAAGCACAGCAGGAAAAGTTAGCAACGGATATTCAAGCTGGTGATGTTGCGTTTACTCAAATTTCTGAAAGTTTAAATACTGTCAATCAAAATATTGATCAACAAAGTACACTTCTCAATGAATTAAATGCTCATGTAAAATCTTTGGGTGAGGATCAGCTTTTAGCGGTTCAGTCTACTTTTGCAACCAAAGAAGCGGAACGCAAGCAACTTCAACGACAAAAGGGTGAGTTAGAGTCTCATTTACAGGAAACTGTTAAACGGTTAAACCAAACTCAACAGGAAATTCAAGAGTATCAGATTTCTCTCCAACAAAATCAACAACAATATAATTCAGCAAGTTTAAATTTAACGTCTTTGCAAAATGAACGCAATCAAGCACGAGAAAGGTTAGAATCATCTCGTCAAGTTGCTGCGGAAATTGCTACCGCTTCGGAAGTTTGGGTACAACAACAAACAGCTTTAAGTCGGCAAATTGAAACTTTACTGCAAACTATTGAACCTCAAAGAACTGAGCAAGCACAACTGAGAGAAAGGAATTTTCAGTTACAGGAACTTATTACAGAAGAATCTCAGATTCTTGCTGATTTAGAACCACAATTGGCAGAAAAACAAGCAGAATGCGAAAAATTAGAAGTTGAGTTTAACGGTTCTAGTCAACCGATTCAAAATTTAGCAGAGAATTTAGCAGCGACAGATCAAGAATTACAAATACAACAAGATACCCAAAAACGTTTATTACAAGAACAACGCGATAAACAACGTCAGCTAGATAAACTGGAAGCACAAACCCAAGCACAGCAAGAAGTCCAGGGAACTCAAGCAAGTAAAATTATTATTCAATCTGGTTTACCAGGTTTATGTGGGTTGGTGGTAGATTTGGGTAAGGTTGACTCTCGCTATCATCTGGCTTTGGAAACTGCTGCGGGTGCAAGATTAGGTCATATAGTAGTAGAAGATGATCGTGTTGCTGCTGCGGGAATTGAATTATTAAAACAAAAACGTGCGGGAAGAGCAACTTTTTTACCTTTGAATAAAATAAAAGCTTCTAAGTTTACCCCAGATTTAACACTGCGTTATGTTGATGGTTTTGTTGAATATGCGATGAATCTGGTAGAGTGCGATAAACGCTATCAAGAAGTTTTTAAGTATGTTTTTGGAAATACAGTAGTTTTCAGAACTTTGGAACAAGCGAGAACTCAAATCGGACTTTATCGCATTGTTACCTTAGATGGGGAATTATTAGAAACTAGCGGTGCTATGACTGGTGGGAGTAATACGCAACGCTCAAGTTTAAAATTTGGCACTGGTGAACAAAAAGAATCTGAGGAAGTTGTCAATTTAAGGACGCGGTTAGGAGATATTGAAAGAGTTTTAGAACGTTGTGCAGAAGCTATCACTAATTTATCTGCTCGTAGTAAACAACTAAGTTTGGAGTTAACGGAAGCAAGACAAGGGCGCAGAGAACAACAATTATATTTAGAACAGTTGAAAAAAGAGGTAAAAACCTTAAACGCGCAGTTAGAAAATACCCGCTCTCAACTATCCCAAAATACTGAAAAATTCAATCATGCTCAAACTCGGTTAGAAGTTCTAGATCGGGAATTACCAGATCAAGAAAATCAACTGCAACAATTACGACATACCTTAGCTGAGTTGGAAGCATCGCAAACCCCCAGCGAATGGCAGGAAATTCAAGCTACCATTAGAGAACAAGAGCAGCAATTACAACAAAAAGAAACTACTGTCAGGGAAGTAGAACAAAGATTGCAAAACCTGGAAAATCAGAAACAGCGTTTACAAGAGAAAATTACCGAATCAGAAACGCGAGTTATTGAATATCAAAATGAAAAAACTAATCTTGAAAGTCAACAGTCAACAGTTAACAGTCAACTTGCAGAACTGAATACTCAAATTACCGCAACTCAAGCTAGTTTAAAAGAACTTGAGCAGAATTTAGGTGAGGAGAAAAAGAAACGAGATACAGCAGAACAGGAATTAAGAGATTTAATATTACGTCAACAAAAATTACAATGGGAAATTGAGAAGCTGCAACAAACCCAAGAAAAACGCAGAGAAGATTTAACCACATTGCAAGCGCAATTGCAAACCTTAGCCGCAGAATTACCCAACCCATTACCAGAAGTACCGGATAAAGTAGATTTAGAAGAATTGCAGAAAGAATTACGCAGTTTAGGCAAACGTTTACAGACAATGGAACCCGTAAATATGTTAGCTTTGACTGATTATGAAATAGTAGAAGGACGTTTACAAGAACTAACCCAGAAATTAGAAACTTTAGAAGCAGAAAGAACAGAATTATTATTAAGAATTGAGAATTTTACCACTTTACGACAAACTGCTTTTAAAGAAGCTTTCGACGCAGTAAACGAGAACTTTCAATCAATTTTTGCCACCTTATCCGATGGTGACGGTTATTTACAACTTGATAACCCGGAAGATCCCTTTATTAGTGGTTTAAACTTAGTTGCACACCCCAAAGGAAAACCCGTACAACGTTTAGCATCCATGTCTGGGGGAGAAAAATCTTTAACAGCACTCAGTTTTATTTTCTCACTGCAACGTTATCGCCCATCCCCATTTTACGCCTTTGATGAGGTGGATATGTTTTTGGATGGGGCAAATGTGGAAAGATTAGCGAAAATGATTCAACAACAAGCACAACAAGCGCAGTTTATCGTTGTGAGTCTGCGTCGTCCGATGATAGAATCAGCACAGAGGACAATAGGGGTGACTCAAGCTAGAGGTGCTTATACTCAGGTTTTGGGGATTAAATTGAAATCATCTGATAATTGAATTACCAACAGGAGTTCACAAGATCGATTTCTACGGAGTGCTTTGCTATCGCATTTCAGCTACTTACTCTCTTGTTATTTATTATTTATCAAAATATACCTCATATTAAAGAAATGGCAAAGATTATATTAAATTTGTTGGATAATGGTTTAGATTATATCTATGTAGCAGTAAGACCCATATTTATTAAACACGACAGTTCTCAACATTCATGGAAATACTCTGTTTTACATCTGTATTCAGGAATTGAGTTATTACTAAAAGAAAAACTTAAACAAGAGCATTGGAGTTTAATATTCCAAGATATAAGTAGTGCGGACTCCAAAAAATTTGAAAATGGTGAATTTATTAGTGTCTATCATGATGAACTGGTTAAAAGACTACGAGGTATTTCAAAAGTCACTATCAACGACGAGCCAATTAAAAAGCTTAGAGATTTGAGAAATAGATTTGAGCATTTTGAAGTAAATATAAGTTTAAGTGAATGTGAAGAAATTGTGGTTGCAGCATTAGATGAAATTATAAAGTTCTGGGAAAATAACTTAAAAAGTATTAGCACAGTTGAACAACAGAAAACTTTTGAAACTATAAAATCAATTGTAACAGGATTTGAAACCTATAGACAATACAGATTAAGACAATTCCAACAAGCAATTGATGGGATTAATGAGAATAAAAATGGATTGATAGTCTCGTGTCCTGATTGTGGATCATTAAGTTTTGCCGTATTCAAAAATGTAGAGAAAGAGTGCAAATGTTTCGTTTGTGATACAAAATACAGAAAAGAAGATTACCTAAAAAGTATACGAGAATACGAGGAACGTAGAGATAAAAAATCGTTTGTTCCGTATGAAAAATATGATATAAATTGCCCATCTTGTAAAAAAGAAACAAGAGTAAGATATAGAATTTCAGATGATATAACTTTCTATTGTTGCCTAAGCTGCCTTCATGTAGAAAAAATATCACAAGAGGAGCAAACAAAATTAGAGATGAAAGAGTGGGTAAAAAATTTAGAGAAAACACATACAACAGAAGAAATTATAAAAATTTTGGAAGAAAAAGTGAAAGAACTGGATAATACTATTCCTTCTTAGTGTGATCGTTTATAATATACTGAATAGACAACATATATTAGAAAACCATTCAAGTATGGGAGCTATCTATGTTGTTACAAGAACTTAAAGAGCAGATATTTAAACTACCATCAAGCGATCGCCTAACGCCTTAAATCGCCAATATAAGTCCCAATTTGTTTAAGTCCCTGCAAAACTTGTATACGTTCTGATGTATTTTCAAGTAACCGATAAGTATGCGATCGCGTATATTGAGGGGCATCTTGGCTGCGATCGCATTTCAAAAACAATACTTCTCTGCCATTTGTCACCATTCCATAACAACTTGACTGCAAATTAGGAGCGCTCAACAAGTAGGTGAGTGCTTGAGGAATTCCTGCGGTAACGTCTAGCCTTGCAGGTTTTGATTCGATTACCAAAATCCAAAAACTATCTTGGATTACCAAAATATCAATTCTGCCTTGAACCACCATAGCATTAGCTTCGTCAGCAACTTCGATATTGGTGCTTACTTCTGCTTTTACCAAAAAAGGAGATTGATAGAAACCAGCCAAATCTAGCAATGGCGATACCACGACAAGCTTAACAATTTCTTCGAGTGGTGCTTCCTCTTGACTGAGATAGGTATAGTTACGAGTGAGGCGATCTAGTCCTTGTAGTTCCGCTTCGGTTAGAGTCGGCGCATTATTTAACCATTCATCAAAAAAGCGATCACTAGAATTGAGTCTCAAGCCGAAGGTTTGACGGAGATTGCTAAGGGTAAGGCTACTAGCATTTGTAATCACAGTTAAATCCTTGTAGCAATTACATGAATTTTAGAAGTTTAGGAATTTTATCTAGGTTCTAATACTTAATATACGATACATACGAAGAAAAGAGCGATCGCGTTCGCAAAGCGTCTCGGAGGGAACTATCGCTCTGCGGGAATCGCCAATCTATAATTATTAAGTGATCGCTGTATAAGAAATCATTAGAGTAAATAATATTGTGATATTTTGGTGTTGAGTTGGGGTGATCGCTTGCCGCAGGGTGTTATACGGAAAAATTCTGTATAATACTAATAACGACAGGTAATATCAGTAACAAACAAATTGAACAGCTTTTTCTACAAAATATTACTCAAATAATCGAATTGTTTTTGAGCTATGATTTTTTAGAAATGACCAGAGATATTTTGATTATTCATTAGTGCGAGTTCACCATTTATGGAAATACTACAAATTAACTCCTTTTTCTGCTAATAACTGTCTTAATCTAGCTAATTCTGCTTCCGCTAAATCTGCACGCTGCTTTTCCTGTTCTGCACGTTGCTTTTCTTGTTCCACAGGTGTAGGCAACCAGTTATTATCTCGATCATACCAACGTAGCCACGATCTAGTTAATCCTTGATATTCTCCATGCCATAATCCTAAACCCAATTCTGCTTCTTCTAACCATACCCCTAGTCCATTTATTGACAAAGGCTGATAACGACTCATTACCAACCCAAAACAATTAAACTCATCTGTATAACGGTTATAAACAAAATAATAGGGGATTCTCAGGATTTGTTCATAAACTGACCATTTATTAGGCGGTTGATTAACTTCCCTTAAACTTCTACCTAAATCTTCCGCTTCCGTACCTGGTGAGATCAATTCTATAGCCACAAAAGGATTTACTCCCTCCTGCCAAGTAACGTAACTTAATCTGAGTTCTGTTTGTTGATAAAATCGAGACACCCCCAACACCGCAAACCAATCAGGGCGTTTATACCATTGGGGATGGAGAGGATCATAATATAAGTTTAAATCACTGCCTGTAAATATATTATCTTCAGTATAGGTAGGTGGGCGAAACGTAAGGCGTAATAATTCAGGTTGTAATAAGTGAAATTCATCCGGCAATCCCCGTTCCTCCTGATTTTCACTAGGTAAATCATACATTGTAGGCAATGCTTCTTGAGGAGATAATGGTGGATCTATTTGATACATGATTGATTAGCTCCCTGCGTTAGCGTCGCCGATTGAGGATAAGGTTCGCAATTTGAGCATTTAAACTTATTATAACCACCTAGCTGAACATAGACGTGACTACAGGAGGATACTGTTGCTCTGGGTATGACTGTCTGAAAAAATCTCATTTGATGAAGCAATAAGCTGTTACACAGCTAAATTGTATAATCCTAATATTCTGAACTTTTGTGGAACAGGCATCTTGCCTGTTCCACTTATACAAATTAAATGCACAACAGCTTACCTATGCCAATTTTCCAAATATAGGTCTGAAACCCAATAAAATCGTGACGATATCAATAGGGTTTCAGCGTTTTGGCTAAGGTAAGGTATTGATGAAGTAGATATATTTTTGGATGGGGCAAACGTGGAAAGATTAGCTAGAATGATTAAACAACAAGCCCAACAGGCATAGTTTATTGTTGTCAGTTTGCGTCCTCCGATGATAAAATCAGCCGAACGTACAATTGAACGTACAATTGGCGTAACTCAACCTCAAGGTGATAAGCAAAAGGCAAAAGGCAAGAGTAGAATAATATTCTGACCAATTACCCATGACCAATTACCCATGACCAGTCACCAATTACCTTGATTTTCTGTTAAAAATAGTTTATATACAAACCGGATTACAGATTGCCTACGGCACGCTAAGATAACAGGACGACCTATAGAATGACCTCCGAACAAATAATTAGACGTTCCGATATATTAAACACCCAAGTAATTACCCGCGATAATGGCAAAAGGCTCGGTATCGTGAGTCAACTTTGGGTAGACATTGATCAAAGAGAGGTTGTGGCGCTTGGGTTGCGAGACAGCCTGATCTCTATCTCTGGACTGCCTCGCCAAATGTATCTTAGCAGTATCAACCAAATCGGTGATGTGATTTTGGTTGATAACGAAGATGTGATCGAAGATGTTGATGTGGAAGCTCTCAGTAACTTGATGAACTGGGAAGTGATCACGGAAACAGGGGAAGTATTAGGCAGAGTTAGAGGCTTTAAATTCAATGGCGAAAGTGGTAAAATTTACTCTATCGTCATCGCCTCCTTGGGAGTACCCCAAATACCTGACCAGTTTTTGAGTACCTATGAAATATCCATAGATGAAGTTGTCAGCACTGGACCGAGTAGACTAATTGTATTTGAAGGTGCAGAAGAACGGGTAAACCAGTTAACAGTCGGTGTTTTAGAACGGTTGGGTATTGGTAGAGCGCCTTGGGAAAGAGATGCAGAAGAAGAATATGGTTATTCTGCACCCCGCGCAGTTTCTCCAGCAAACCAGTTACCTAGCGGAGTACCATTAGAACCACCCCGGCCAAAAGTTCGCACTCCTGAACCTGTAGCACGGGAAGAGGAAGAATGGACGGAAGATTATATAGAAGAAGAACGTCCACAACGTCGGGTAATGGAAGCCCGCGCTTACGAATCCATACGCTACGAAGAGGAAGAAGAAGATAACTGGAGTGAAGCAACGAGTAGCGATAGATATCAAGCACCAGCACCTAAAAAACCAGCACCTCAACCCTACAGCAAAACCTACGCTGATGAATATGATGATTATGATGATGTAGAAGGTGATGCTTGGGATGATGCACCCAAACCTGTGAATATTCCTAAAAAGGTGAAGGAAAGACAGGTGGAATACGAAGAAGAAGGCGGATATTAAGTTTTGTAAATCTAGATCCCCGATTTAGTCAATAAGTCGGGGATTTGTTTCAGTGTCAACCCAACCGCGAAACCGGACGGGCTAGAAGCCCATCCCACAATATTATTACTTGTTATCTTTGTTCTGATCACCCTTGTTCTCTTCCTGATGATCTTCCTTGTTTTGAGATTTGAGAACTTGTACAAAGTCAGCTACAGCGTGGATAACCGTTGATATACATTCACCCAGATATTTCAATTCTTGTGGGTCAGATTTCCATACCTTGATTACCCCTCCTATTGCTACTATTACTATAGCTGTAGCAAAACCCCAGGCTACTGGACTATGAGGATGCTCAGACACAACTTTGTAAATGTCTCCTGGTTGCTGGGTTGCTACTTCAATAATGTGATCAGATTTGGTTTCTAAGGGAGTAGAAAATGGTAAGTTATTTACAACTAAATGGTTTTCTTGATTATTGAGTAAGGACATTTAGGAACTCCTGTGATTTGTTTTTGTTGTTCCCAAACTATCAAGTGCTTTCGGTGCAATTAAGCACAGTTGAGTTCAGTTAACTAAATGACATCTAATTTACATATCTAGTTACCTCAAACTCTTGTGGGGTGGGCATCTTGCCCGCCCTATTTATAAAAATTAAATTTTCAACTACACCTTAAATGACCTTAAATGATCTGTCAATCAAGATGTTATTTAAAGCTATAATCAACTCAATATATTAATCACAGATATTAATTTTTAAATATGAGTCCAAAACGCAACCGTGATACTGTTCGAGTCAATGAGGAGGGGAAAAAGCAGCTTATACAGGCTAAGGCTAGTAAAACAAACCATGAAGGTAAACTTTGGACATACCCAGATATTGCTACAGCATCTAATGTTTCAGAAGCCACGGTAAAACGGTTTTTTGCTAGAAAGGATGTTGATAGACCATACGCTGAAGCCATAGCTAAAGCTTTAAACTTAAACCTAGATGATTTAATTGACACCACACCCCCGGAAGATACTCCCCCAGTTCCACCAGAAAAAAAACGAGACAGTTCCATAAACTGGCCAGATATCTGCCGTGGAATGTTGCCAAAGCAAGCAACCAGCAATCAACTGTTGCACCAAGATGAAGACACGAAAAAAAAACGAGAACAGATTTATGTACCCTTAGCATTGGTGCAGCGTAAGCAAGTAGAAAAACGAGATAAAGGTGACTTTGCACCAGACGCAGGAACACAGTTATATGAACCAAACTATGAACAAGAACAAAAATTTGAACATGGGGCTTTTTTAAGTCAAATTTTAGAAAAGGGAGAAGGTAAAACCAAAGGAAGACAAGTAGCATTAATAGGTGAACCAGGTGCTGGGAAAACCACGCTGCTACAAACTATTGCTGATTGGATTTTAGATCAAAATTTAGGTTTACCAATTTGGATTTCTTTGGCAGATTTGGGACGAAATGGTAATGAAATAAATTTACAACAATATATTTGTGAAATTTGGTTAAAACAGGCTGTTTCAGCTACAGAATTGACTCCTGAAACACAAGCAGATTTCCAGCAGCAAATGGCACAGGGACGGGTGTGGTTGCTGTTGGATGGTGCTGATGAAATGTCTGTGGGGACTCAGTTTCACCAACCTTTAGAAACTATCGCCCAGCAGTTAAAAGGATCGATACAGCAGACAACGCGGGTGGTGTTAACTTGTCGGTTGAATGTGTGGCAAGCTGATGTTAATGCACTAGCGGATTTTGAAACCTATCGCTTACTTGATTTTGATTATCCCTCACAAGTGCATCAGTTTATTAATAATTGGTTTGGCAATAAAGAAGAAAGTGAAAAAGGCGAAAGGTTAAAAAAAGAATTAGGTAAAACAGAAAAAGCACGGTTGCAAGATTTGATTCAAAATCCTTTGCGGTTGACGCTGTTATGTAGTATTTGGCAACGGGAAGAAGGAAATTTACCAGAAACCAAAGCGGGACTATATCAACAGTTTGTCAATTATATTTATAACTGGAAAATCAATCAATTTCCTACTAAAAAACAACAACAACGAGAATTAAATACAAGTTTAGGTAAATTAGCACTGCGGGATATAGACGCAGGTGGTTCGCGGTTTCGCTTGCGTGAGGATTTTATTATTAAAGAATTGGGAGATCCTGATGAGGAAAATTCCCTGTTTTATCTGGCTTTAAAACTGGGTTGGTTAAATCATGTGGGTATAGCCGCAGAATCACCAACTCAAAAGGTTTATGCTTTTTATCATGCTACCTTTGAGGAATATTTTGCAGCTTTAGCTGTTGATAATTGGACATATTTTTTCCATCATAATGCTGAAAATTTCAGTCAAGGTACATATCGGATTTTTCAACCCCAGTGGAAGGAAGTAATTTTATTGTGGTTGGGAAGAGATGATGTAAATGAGGAACAAAAAGAAGCATTTATTCAAGCTTTATGCAGTTTTCAGGATGGATGTGGTGAATTTTATCAATATCGTGCTTTCTTATTAGCTGCTGCGGGAATTGATCAATTTAAAGAATGTCAGTTATCAGATCAAATTGTAGAAAAACTTATTCGCTATGGCTTTGGTTATTTTGACAAAGATCAACAAAATTGGGTAAGATTCACTGACACATTAGCAACCGCAGCTACAAAAGTTATCCCAGAAACAAATCATCAACAAGCTATCCAGGCTTTGGTTGATTTAATCGGCAATTCTGATGATGAAGATACCAAGAGAAGGGCGGCTGATAGCTTAGGAGAAATAGGAAATGGCAATAAAGATGCTATCCAGGCTTTGGTTGATTTAATCCGCAATTCTGATGATAAATATACCAAGATAACGGCGGCTGATAGCTTAGTCAAAATAGGAAATGGCAATAAAGATGCTATCCAGGCTTTGGTTGATTTAATCCGCAATTCTGATGATGAAGATACCAAGATAACGGCGGCTGGAAGCTTAGATAAAATTACAGAAATTGAACAAATGACAATGGTAATTACCAATTTGCAGAAATATTTACCAAAAGATGTTTATGAAAGGTCTTATTATAGTTTTAACTATGGAATTTATCAACTTTTCTGGAACTTTGCCCAAAATCTGAGTTATCCTAAATTTTATGCAGCTTGGCAACAAGGAATGGAAAATTAAACAAATGGGAGTTCAACGAAAATAATCTGACCCCTCTCCAAACCTCTCCCCCACTGGGGGAGAGGCTTTAATTTCTCTTTTTCTATTAATAAAAATTATTCTTTTTCCAATACTGTTGGGTTAAGAGTTTTTGTAGGTTGGGTTAAGCGATAGCGCAACCCAACAAAAGCTTATAAATGTTGGGTTTCGTTCCTCAACCCAACCTACGTGAGTTTACTTAGGACTTGCTCTTTTTCTATTAATAACAGTTATTCTTGTTCACTCTCCTTGTAGGAGAGGGTGAGAGAGAGGTTTTTCCCATACTTGGAAAATTCAAAATTAACTATGGTGTAATCACAGATTTAGCCATTTCTACCAAATCTTTCTGCTTACCTGCTTTTATGCCAATAGTGTACTGTACTCCCTTTTGTCGCCAGGTTAAGGTAGAATCAGAACAATTAGCACCACATTTAGCATCTACAAAATAAGCAGTTGTACCTTTAGCTAAAGATACCGCTTTACCAGTTAGTCTAGGGGTTTTACTATTAATAGCTTCCGCACTAATCATACCAAGACGGCACGCTGTACCTCCAGTACAATCAGGGCTAAATCCTAATAAAATATCATACTTATTTTTGTTAGCTGTTTCGATAATTGCGTAAAGTGGGTTTTCTCCTTCCAAACCAGGAATATAGTTAGGTAATAAAATTGTAATTTTCGTGTTTTTCTTTAATTTGGGCAAAATAGATTTAAAAACTGGATGGGGTTGAGCAGTTTTACTATTAACCTGCTGTTTTGCTATTACCTGCGGCTTATTTTTTACCGATGCTTGAGCAACATCATGAAAATAGCTGCTACTAACTAGGAAAAATAAAGCTAACAAAGCACTACTTTTTTTAAAATTGAAAATCATATTCACACACCTGGGTCATTAACAAGAATATTACAAATATAACACGCAGAAACCAGGTTTCTTAACATGATTACAAATATTCTGACTCCTGACTCCTGACTCCTGACTCCTGACATTCTTTAAAAATTTAAAATATCTAAAGATTCTTCAATTTCTAAATCTAAAATCATTGCTTGAGTATCTTTATGTTCTTCTATTTTTCCATTTTGCCAATACAAATCCGCTGCTTTCTGGAAATCCTCAATTGCTCCCTGTTTATCTCCTATAATTAATCTGGCATTTCCTCGATGATAATAAGCATCTGTATAATTAGGTTTAATTTTGATCACTTTACTAAAATCATTGATTGCTGCTTCATAGTTGCCTAAATCAAAATGAGCATTACCACGATCATAATAAATATCTTCATCATTAGCATTTATCTTAATTGCCTGATTATAATCTTCAATTGCTCCTTCATACTCCCCTAATTCATAACGAATATTACCTCGATGTTTATAATCAATAATATCATCATTATTGTCAAGAAAATCATCCTGTGATTCAATTTCTTTGATTATTTTTTTCTGTTCATAGAAAATCTGCGGATTTTGTGAATCTATATGATCATTATCTATAGCAGTGGGGAAATTTTCTAAATAAGATAATAAACCTCCACCGTATAATAATTGATGGATACCAAAGGAAATTTTACCAGTTTTTAATTTAATCATTGTTGTAGGTAAAAATCCTGCTAAAAATAAATGATATTCTGATTGTGCTTCATTAACTTCTTGTTTAATTAAAATACAAACAATAACTGTATTTTTTTCAACTTCCTCTGCACTTACCGACCATCTTACCTGCTCAATTGTACCATGACGAGATTTAACTTGTATACGAATTTCTGGATTTTTAGTTAGTGTAAAATCATGTCTTCCATCTCCTCCCATTCGTTTTTCATAATCAACTTCTGTAATTAAATCTGCTAAACGTTCTTTAACAACTTCTTCACCTAATTTACCTTTAAGATTACTAATAAAAACGTTACGAACTGGGGAAGTACGTTTATATTTTTCTGCCATTAACCAGCAAAAATTTCTTAATATTGTTAATCTTTCTCCTGAAATAATAGTTAATTCACTATGATTTCCTGGTGTTTCACAGTGCAGTAAACAACCAGAATTTAATCTTTTAATAAAATCAGATTGTAGCGATCGCAATAAAATAATCCAATCCATTTATCATTGGTAATTGGTAATTGGTAATTGGTAATTGGTAATTGGTAATTGGTAATTGGTAATTGGTAATTGGTAATTGGTAATTGCGTTATTTATCTTTTTACCAATCACCAATCACCAGTCCCCAGTCACCAGTCCCCAGCGATGCACTGAGCTTGTCGAAGTGTCCCCAGTCACCAATCACCAGTCCCCAGTCACCAGTCACCAGTCACCAGTCACCTACTTCCTAAAATGTTACCTGTTCACCAGGTTTAGCTGCAATAACTCGCGTAGCTAAATTGTTTTTTTCTAATAATCCCTGAAATTCTTCAACACTTCCCTTTGCTTGCAAAAAGTTGTTTAATACACCCTCAAATTGAACATCTCCACCAGCAGCAGTAGGAAGAATAATTCGCGGTTGTAACCATTTAGCAACTTCTAAAGCACTATTCATTCCTTTAATTATTGGTAGTCCCAAAGGTAAACTTAAATCAATAATTGGTGTAATTACCACATCTACTGGTGCAAACTGCTGGAGTTGTGTTGAGTGATTTCCATGCGGTTCATAATACAATTTTCCGCCACTTGCTAACTCTGTGATCAGATAACCATTTTCTAACAAAGTTGGTCCAATTTGAGAACCGGGAAAAGCTTTAATTTCTACTTGATTATTTAAAGTGAAAGTCTCACCATGATCAAGAGAGGTTATATTTTTATAACCCAATTCTTTTACTACTTTAGTTGCATTGGGAGACGCGACAACTTGAATATTCTTATCCAGTTTTTTCAAAGTGGGGGGATGTGCATGATCCTCCAAACCTTGAGACAACAAAATCAAATCTATATTTTCTGGTATTTGTCGATCTTGCGTTCGAGAACCTTTAAATAACCAATCTAAATTATTAAAGGTTAATGAGTCCACCAACCAAGGATCTAAAAGTATCCGCTGTCCACCAATTTCCATTAACCAACTATTGCTGTCTAACCAAGTGAAATACATAACTTTGAAGGTAGTAAGAGTAGTGCTGATTTTTATTATTAATTATAATATTAATTATAATATTAATTATAATATTAATTATAATATTTGTTATAATATTTATTATAATATTTATGATAGTTTTACGAACTGATCACGCTGATTTTAAACACGAATACACGGCTTGTTAATTACGAATTATCAATTATCAATTATCAATTATCAATTATCCTTCGCTCCTAATATTTGTAATAGTTTTTCCACATTATCTATATCTCCTACTATACGCCGAATTGGATGAGGCCAAACCTTAACGAGTGTAGGAGTTGCCGAAACCTGATCAATTTCTGCTTGCTCTGGATGTGTTAAAACATCAATTACCTTGAGGGTGTAAGGATAACCAAGCGATCGCTCTAATAAATCGTGTAAATTTTCTAAAATGCGCTCAGTATTCATACTATGTCCAGCCACAAATAAACGCAATACATAACCTTGACCATTCAATTTTCCCTGTTGTGGATGTAAATGATTTTGCTGATATCGGGATGGTATATCTGCACGATCTAAACGCACAATTAAATCATGATCTTCCCAGAGTTGGGGAAAAGAAGAACGATAAGTAGCTAACACCATGCGATCGCACAAACCCTCTTGCCAAGGTGCTGTTTGCCACACTATATCCCCCGTCCCAAAAATTGCCCTTAGCACCGACTGATGACGCATCACCGCCGGATAAGCTTCCGCAAAAGTCTGTACTTGTTGTGTCCGTGGATTTAACCAATGATCAATAGTAGCTGTATAACAAGGTACTAAAAAATGCGGCGGCTCTGATAAATCCAGAATTTCCTGCAAAGCCCCACACAGATGTAAATGCCATCGACCTTGCTTACTAGGGTCAATACAGTAAATTAAATCTCCCCCTGGTGTAAAAAGAGCAATACCTTTAAACAACTGGGGTGGAGATAGTTTGTCTGTGGTTAGCTTGGTCATTATGCTTTTGGGGACTGGGGACTGGGGACTGGGGACTGGTGACTGGGGACTGGTGACTGGGTAATCAATTTTATGTTTCCCAATCAACTGTCAACTATCATCCGTTTCTGGATAGTTCGTTACTTGAATTTCTCCTCGGTTACGGAAACGGGGTATTTCACCTATCCCCAAGTGAACGTCAGAATATCCTTGATCAAAAGCTTCTTGCACAATTTGAGCTAGGGTCAGTCCCGCAGGTGGTTTAGAAGTTGCCGGAACTGTTGCCCTTGGTGCTGCCATTGGTGGTGGTGCATTGCCAGCTGGTGAACCTACTCTGGGATTCTGCAACATTTGTGTATTATTACGTTGTGTCATAGATGTTGCTACCGGTGGCGCTGGTGGTGCTGGTGGTTTGGGTGGTAGATTGCGAGATGGTAATTCTGTCATATATCTTCATCAATATAACCTGGTTTTACACAGGTTAACCTTCAGTATTAAAACATAAATATTTCTGTAATGCTACGCAATTTTTCTACCTTAAATTACAAATACTTAATCTTTCTACCCCCAGATGAGAAATTTGTCAGCTATGGAAGGTAGCAGGGAAGAGGATTTGCGGCAACTTTACCTTTAGTTACATACTTCGGTTTTTTACGCCTTTCTACTTAGGACTTAGGCAAGATTGGACTAAAAACCTGATTCTTACGTAGGGGTAATTCATGATTACCCCTGCTTTCGTTTTGTTTTGCATCAGTCCTGCATAACTTTTTCAGCCCAGTCTCTTGAATTATGAGAAGCAATCCTAATTTTGATAAGAAATGTTAAGTAAAGCAGGTCATTAATTTCGGAGATCATGATTGGACTATTCTCTCCACAAGGTTATATTCCTCAAGATATATGCTCAAGCAAGACTGACTACACAAAGGGGCATTTGAGGAGATATCCATAATTACAAAAAATAAACTGTAAAGTTTAGTAAAGAAATGCTCATCTTTTCCATAAGTTTCTATATACTGGATTTCACTGAATCAAAACAGTTAACTCGTCAACAGCGAGGCACAACTGAAATTCAAATTTAAACTTTGCTGTGTATTTGGGAGGAAAAGTCATGGTTTCGGCTCAAAGCTCTAATCAAGGGAAGACCTACTCCTTGTTAATGATTAAAAGCTTTTTAATCTGGACTTTCACATTGGCAGTATGTTTGTTGGTTGTCGGTTTTCCATTAGTTGTAGTAATGGCTACGGTCGGATGCCTGTTGTCGATAGTCCTACAATCTGTAATGCCTGTCAGTGCTGTGTTGCTGGTAGCAGGTGGTTTAATCATGTTCAATGTTTTGACAGTTTTGATCGTGGCTGGTGTACTAACTGCTAAAGGCATTCATCCCAAGGAAGTTAAATGGTTAAGCTGGCTACATGGTGAAGCAGAAAAAGTGCAAACCACGGTTTATGCTGCTTGTCCTTTAACTTGCGAACTCAAATAAATAACATTGCTAAATTCGACAAACAGTGCATCTGCCCGGTTAAGCCGGGTTTTTTCATGTTTGAGGGAACAGGTGATTGGTGACTGGGGACTGGTGATTGGTGACTGGGGACTGGGGACTGGTGACTGGTGACTGGGGATTGGTGATTGGGTAAAAATAACTAATGACTAATAACTAATGACTAATAACTAATAACTAATAACTAATAACTAATAACTAATAACTAATGACAAAAGTCTCATGTCTAATGTCTAATA
>NZ_JAQMTI010000027.1:0-16178 GCF_028329225.1 Sphaerospermopsis kisseleviana CS-549
TAAAAATTCTCCTATTTCTGGGGATAAAACCTTCAGTAAAACATCACTTTCTCGCTCTATCCACTGAAATTCTGTGTTGAGGATGTCTTGTACTTGTAAGTCACTGCGCTGGGTAATCCATTTTACCCAGGTGTTAGGTGCGAGACTGATTAATCTTTTTCCCCCTATGTCTGCTTTTTTCGCCATTGATTGGTTATAAGTTATCAGTATGTTTATTTTGTATTATAGTTTTCTGTGTGTTTAATCAACTACACACTAATTTCCCCTCCATTCCTATTCTCTATATCTTGTGACAAATCACACAAAAACTTTCAACCCTCTTCCCAGTCGGTCTTTAACCGACTTAAGCTTTTAGCCAGGGAATTCATTCCCTGTAACTCTATCTATCTATCGATTATACTGAATGGCGATCGCGAACGTTTAACCAACTTTGGGAGTCGGAGAGAATGGTAAGCGAAAGCTGCTGATTGATTGATTGATTGATTGATTGATTGATTGCGGCTCCTCTGTAAAACCCAACCGCAAAAACACCGCCTTTGAAGCTGCATTATTAATTTTTACATCTGCTCTTAAGTATTTAGGTGTAAAAGACTTTAAAGCTTGTATTCCCAGTTGTACTAAGGAGGTAGCCCAACCGCGACCCCGAACTAAAACATCTAGGGAATAGTCAATTACCCCTTCATGATCTTGGAGTTGAAAACGAATTTGTCCTACAGGTAAATTATTAGCTTCTAAAACCCCCAAATAACAATGACTATCAGCTAACTTGCGGTGAAACCAACTTTGATGTTCTTCCCAAATAATAGGGTCTGATTGTAAAGATTGACGACGCACTTCTGGCTCATTTACCCAAGTATAATAAAGCCACTGATCTGTTAATTTTGCCGATCGCAATCGTAGTTGATTTTTAGGAGTGGGATATAAATATTCTCCTACTCTGTCTGCTCCCAGTCCATCTACATACTGCTTACCCTGGTCAGACATTCTGACGACAGTAGCAGGATTTCTCTGCACAAAAGCGATCGCCTCTGCTATATCTTTGACCTGAACTTGCTCACCAGTTCCTAAATAAATAATAGCTTCTTCCCTAGCCAAAGCCTGACAAGCTGGGACTTGATTATCCGCAATACTAATTACTAAACTTGGTAAACCTAAACACAGTCTTTCCCAGGTAGTTGTTCCCCCTGCTCCTATAGCTAAGTCCGCACGAGCCATTAACTGTGCTAAGTGAGGAAGGTTTTCATAAAGGGTTGTCTGGGGACGCTGGTTAACTTGCTGTTGTAATGATAACCGATGGGGATTACTAGAACCTACTACCACATCCACATATAGGGAGGTAAATTCCCCAGCAGATAGGGCGGATATGACCTTACCAGTAATATTCTGGGGGTCAGTACCACCAAAGAAAATCAGCACCCGCTCTACCTTACCAGTATGGGGTGGTAAGGTCTGGCGAAATTCTAGATATTCTGGACGCAATAGAGCATAACGACAACCCAAAAGTAACCGACAATCATCGGGTACTAACCCCTGATAACGGTTGACTCCGGGAAAATGGTAATTTTGGTCGAGTAAAACATCACAATCATGGGGACGATTGGCTAAATCATCTATAACTAAAATTTTACCCACATGGGGGCGCAGTTGTTCTTGCCAAGGGCGACCTAATCCATAGTGGTCTACAATCAACCAATGGGGAATTTCTCCCCCCAAAGCTGCTATAGTTTGGGCTGCATCTGTTTGTGGGTCAACTCCTAACCATAAACCATAGTCTTCTGCTGTTACCTCCACTAATGGTGGTGCTGGTAAAACGGTAACAGGAAAAGCGGAACGGGTCAGCAAATGGATTAAGTTACCCGGATGGTCACGACAAATAAATTTTACCTCTGCACCCCTGCGCTGTAGTGCTTCCGCCAAGGTTCGACAACGCACCAAGTGACCAGACCCCATGTTCTGGGAAGAATCTACCCTAATTACTACTTTCATGACAAAGGCTTTTTTCCTACCTCCATCGTCAATCATAACTGTTTACTCCAGACCTCATCCCAGATGTCTACCTAAAATAAAAGCCTCTGCTGCTGCTACTCCCACCGTTGCACCCCGCCACTGGGCTAAGGCTGTGACTGCTTCCAGTGAGCGGGGATGGGGAAAGGGGCGCAGTTCTTCTTGATACAATGCCAAGGCTTGCTGTTTCACTGCTAGGGTATGGGAAATATCTATAAACCAGTTAGGGTGAAAACTCGGTGCTGATCCAGGGGGTTGCCATTCTGTGCTTGAAGGTACTTCAAAGAATAGCAGGGTTTTAACTGGATGTTGGGGTTGGGGACGACAAGCTGTGACTACGGCTTGATGTACTCGTTGATGGTCGATATTTACATCCCCGGCGTGGTGGGTAAAGATGGTATTTGGTTGATATTGGGCGATCGCCTGTTCAATTGTTTGAACTATTGATAATAGGGGGACTGTATCTAATTTGTTATCTGGGAAGTCACCAAAGCTGACTGAGGAAATACCTAAACATTCTCCTGCTTTTCTCGCTGCTGTGTGACGGCGTTCTAGTTCTGCTGTGTCATGGGTTACCCGGGCAGAAATACCATCTGCAACAAATATAACTTGTACTGGCACACCTTGGGCAGTGTAAGAGGCGATCGCCCCTCCACACCCCAATACTTCATCATCTGGGTGGGCGGCTACAATCAATATAGAGTTGTGCATTTTTTAGTCGGAAACTCTTGGCTTATTTAGCTTCGACAACACTGTTCACGGAAATATCTGACTCAGGCACAACCACATTGCCACATAGGGTATCAAGTAAAGCCAGGCGATCGCAAGTCGCTAGGGCAATCAAGGCTGAAGCATCAGCAACCAGAATCATGGGGTGTTAAGTCTGTCGAGTTCTTCGAGTAATTCCTCACTCGACATATCAATAACGGGAATACAATGGGTCTTACAAAGGATCATAAAATCATACAAGTCAAACCCAGCCAACTCAGCCGCTTTCATCAATTTCAGTCGCTCTTGTTGGTAGAGCCAAAGCGCATAGGCTGTGCGGATTTCCTGTTGAATTTCAGATTTGGATTGAAGGGCGACAAAGTCGTTCGGTAATTCAATAGCTATTTGCATTGTTAGTCCTGCTTCATGGCTGATTCCCAATGACCGCCAATCACATCCTCTGCACAGTATCAAAGGCGATCGCCCCTCCACACCCCAATACTTCATCATCTGGGTGGGCGGCTACAATCAATATAGACTTAGCTATGTTCTAATTTAGACGCTTAGACGCAATGTAGTAATAAGCTACACCGTAAATGCATCAACATATTGTTGTCAACTACTGTTATTACTGGATTGGAGCAAAGTTCAGACGAACCGGGATACCAGCCTGTCTCATAGCCTCTTTTGCACCCACTGGTGTCTGTTCTGTAAAATGAAACATACTTGCAGCCGCAACAGCAGAAGCACCGGACTGTGTTACCGCTTCGATCATATGTTGATAGTTACCAGCACCGCCCGAAGCAATGATGGGTATATTAACCGACTGGCTGACAATCTCAATGAGACCAAGATCGTAGCCTTCCATCAAGCCATCATTATCGATGGACGTAATTAATATTTCACCCGCACCACGATCTTCAAGTTCTCGAGACCAATCAACCACTTCTCGACCGGTATCACGAGAACCGGAATGACTGAAGCAAGTCCAACCACCCATAAGATTACGCATTGCATCAATACTTGCTACGACACATTGTGTACCGTACCGACCCGCAATATCTGTTACTAACGACGGTGAACTATAAGCTGCCGTATTAACCACAATTTTATCAGCCCCAGAGCGGAGTAACTTCTGAACTTGATCAATATTAGTAACTCCACCACCGACTGCAAAGGGTACAAAGCATTCCTGACTAAAATCGGCAATGGATTCAAAATCAGGAGGTTCACCAGTAGTATTGGCTGCAATATCCACCAATACTAGTTCATCAACATCACGCTGATTATACACTTTTATCGCAGGTAAAACCGGACCAACTCTTCGCCAACTATCAAATCGAGTTCCTTTAACCAGTCCGAACTGTTTCCACAACAGGGTCGGTATGACGCGCACCTTTAGCATCGCTGACTATAAATAAAATTACGTAGAAGTTGCATCCCTGCACGAGAACTTTTCTCCGGGTGGAATTGCGTACCCCAAACTCTTCCTAGCCCTACCACTGCCGTAAATGAAATATCATATTCAGCCTTTGCCAGTACAGTCTTTTGTTCATCTGCTATAAAGACATAGCTGTGTACAAAGTAAAAGTCTGTGCCATTACTAATACCGTCTAAAACCCATGGTTTCGAGTCTAACTTAGTAATACTATTCCAGCCTACATGGGGAACCCGCAGAGAACAGCCTTGAGATGTAAGACTTACAACCCGGCCAGGGATCAATCCCAAACCTTCCGTTCCAATGGTTGAATCTAATGCACCCTCCAAACCGAAGTTAGCCAACAGTTGCATACCAAGACAAATTCCTAATAAAGGACGGTTATAGTTGTTAACTTCTTCTTTAATTGCATTCACCCAACCTCCTTGTCGCAAAATCTGCATACAATCAGTGAAATTGCCGACACCGGGCAGAATAAGAGCATCGTTTGCATGAATATCAATTGCACGATCAACCAGCACTGGTGATACTCGCAGTTGTTCGAGAGCCCGTGCAATAGATCCTAGATTGCCAACTCCATAGTCAATAATTCCCACTTTCATAAGTTGTCAACCGAAAAAAAACACTCAGCTTGTTCAAGGGAATGTTATCGCCACTTTGGAATTAAATACTTTCTGGGGCGCACTACGTTACAATTAGCACATAGATCAGGATAATTCCTGTTCATCATCAGTTCTCTTAAATACTGATATTTACCACCCATAAATAATTGTTTTATGTCATCAGTGAGAATATTTCCCATAGGCAGTTTTGATGTCAGATCATAACAGCATGGAACTATTGTACCATCTGCACGAATAGTCAGGGTGTGTTCAATATGATCACATTCAACTGAATCTATCCCATCAAGTTCCCAAATTGTGTATTCTTGAGATACATTCATATGTGGCCAGACCATTGCATATGTGGCCTTAAATTCATCCACTTTATCCCCAAAGATTTCTTTTAACCATGTTGGAACTTCTGGTTGAATCTCTGAATCTCTCTGAATCTCTCTGAATCTAAAAATTGTGTTGTGGAAATTGCCACTCTGACCGGATGTCTTAATTCTTCCTTTTTAGTTAAAAAGTGAGTGATGTTGTTTATTACTCGTGATGATGAAGAATTTACACGTATCTTTTGATTTTCACTTTCATTTAAACCATCAAGGCTAAATTCAATGAGATCTAGAGGAGTAGATAGTAAGGATTCACACTTGCTTTGACTCAAAAGCATTCCATTGGAAACCATTTTAATAAAGAAGGATTTTATAGACTTAATAGCACTAATCATTTGGCAAATTGATTTGTTTAAAAGAGGTTCGCCACCATGATATAGAACTACAACTTCAACTTCGTCTTTATACTTCGACAAATTTTCTAAAACCTTGTCAAAAATTATATCACTCATGATGTCACGAGGCATTTCAACAGTCCCAGTTGGGCAATGACTACATGCAAGATTACACTTGCTTGCAGGTTCGATTCTCACAACCTTTAGTTTTGGCATTTTGTTTTTCCCAAGTATTACTAAATTTATTAAATAAAACCTTCACCCTTTTACCCAATAACTAATATTGGGTATTGGGATAAAAATCAAAGCACTTGAGTCTTAGATATGTAGTCTCATACGTTGTCATAATTAATTTTAGTTAGGTTTCCATCATTATCTTTAATCAGAGATCCTGAAACATCTCGTTTAAATATTTTCTTATTCGTAAATCTGTCGCAAACAGCAATAAATTCTGAAACATTCAGATCTAGCGGACGCAGTATTTCCTCAAGCGGTTTACCTAAATATTCCCAGGGGAATTTGCCATCAAGACGCTTTACAGCATCTAAGCCATCTTGACGAGTTAGCCGGCCTCTACGAATATGCAGACAAGCGAGGTCGGTAGCGCGACCAAAGCCAAACTTTAGAAACTTGAAGTAATCATGAATACCTGTTTGGTAATTGTCCAGATTTTCGTAGTTGACCATAGATCCTTCAACCACCTTAGAGTAAGTGGTAAAGCCATTTGCTATAGCAATTAACGCATTAGATAAACCATCCCAAGGGAGATAGTGCCCTAAAAACAAACCTGTCACACCTACCCGAGCGAGTTCTTCATCAGTTGGATAGGTGTAGTGAATCAGATGCTTGGCTTCAATACCTTCTTGACCGATCAAATCGGAAACCCGCATTCCCAACAAACCACCAAATTCCTCCAACCAGCGACGGGTAAGTACATTATTTTCTGAGGCTGCTGCGGGTCCACCATACTCATTTTGTGGATTTTCACCCCAAACGATCAAAGGAACATTAAACTGAACCGCAGCACGCACTGGAATAGTAAAAATCCCCACATGTTCTGGCCAGGATATGTCTCCGACCTGAGTCAAGCCTATGCGATTTAGTTTAGCCCTGATCAAAGGATTTGGCGTCACCTCAATATAATCTACTCCCAGACGCTTAAGGTTTTCGATGTTCTGCCGACCAATAGATGAGAGATCACATGTTGTTGATGTCACGCAAAGCGGATTTAACCCAAGTTGTAACATCCGTACAACTTGATAGGTACTGTCTTTACCACCACTGACGGGAACGATGCAATCCCAATTGCTACCGTCATGACAACGATATTTATCGAGTAACATAATTAGCTCTTGATAGCGGGCTTCCCAGTCCACTTTCTTGCGCCGTTCATAGCTACGGCAAGCATTACAGATACCTTCTTCGTCTAGAAATAAATCTGGCTTGGTAGATGGCATTACACAGCGTTTACAATAACTCAACATAAAAATACCTGCTTATAATTCCTTAATTTTTCTCGATTAAAAACCAAGTAATATCATCCTGAGGAAAGTTAGGATCGCGACGATAAACAAAGCCATAATCAACAAGCCTTAATTCAGGATGTTGATCTAGGACTTCACCGGCAAAATCTCGCTTAAACAAGCGATCTGCGTGACCTCGATAGGGAATAGCAACCGGTGAAGGGTTATAATACTCCGCGATTAGTAAATAGCGACCCGTTGCATTGACCAACTTGGTATAGACAATTGGTAGTTGTTCTGGGTGAGTATGAATGAGAACTCCTTTAATGAGAACAAGATCCCATTGACGCAGATCGGAAAATTCAAGTATTGATCCTGAATATACATGATCAGAGGGAATGACATTAGCTAGATATCTGGCAGCTTGTTGATTAATCTCAATCCCATGCAAATCAATGCTTGGATAAAGTAACTTGATAGCTTTTAGATTCATGCCAATGTTAGCACCAAATTCTATGCAGTTCTGTATGCCTTTGGCTGCGTAAAGCGCCTTGGAAAAAAAGGCTAAGTTGGAGGCAAGTAACTGATCACCTTGGTTCCGTTGGATATATTCCGTACCAAAATCACCGGCCCAGAATTTTTCTTGCTCTGTTTTATATACAGTCATGTTTCTACTCCAGAATTTATTCTAATTTTTATACAAAAACTTACAGATATATTCTGCTCGTTGCCAATCTTCCAATGTGTCAATATCTTGAACACGCCAACGAGGTAAAATTACAGGTAAACCTCCATCAAAACCAGATTTTTTTGTCAGCCAAGTTTGTGGTTTTGCCCAATAGAACTGACCAGCATCATGGTAAGCTGGTTCTAAATCCTGACTGCGAGCGTTGAAATATTCAGGATAAAACATTTCCGTTTTGCCAGATGTATTAATCCTAAAAGCCCGTTGAATAGTTGAGGTAAAGGAAGTCACACTAAATACATATCCCTCAGAGTTGAATTGCAGTAACTCCAGCCCTTTGTGTAAGTCCTCTACCTGAATTAAAGGAGCAGTCGCATAAATACAACAAACAGCCTCTAACGGCCATCCCTGTTCTAAACACCAAGCTACTGCATGAGCTACTACGGGAGTGGTTCCCGTGAAATCATCTGATAAATCAGCCGGACGCACAAAAGGAACTTCCGCCCCCCACTGTTGAGCCACATATGCAATCTCTTGATCATCCGTAGAAACAATGATATGTGTAAATAAGCCCGAAGCTTGAGCCGCAGTGATCGGCCAAGCAATCATGGGCTTACCACAAAAGTCTCTAATATTCTTGTGTGGAATGCGTTTACTGCCACCCCTGGCTGGAATTACAGCTATATTCATCATCTATCTTTATGTCTGTAAAATCACCATAACATAAAAGCGCACCCACTTTCCTAGTTGACCAATCGGCTCACAAAACGTTGAGCATTTTATCACAACCATAAAGCGGGAAATACTCCAATCATGATGATTTCTGATGGCTCAGGTTCCCGTGGCTCTACCTAATACCTCCACCACCCGACCCTGATCACCATCACTTAAACCAGCATACATAGGTAAACTAATCGCCTGTCCATAGTAGGACTCCGCCACGGGAAAATCCCCCGTCTGAAAACCCAAACGCCGATAATAGGGCTGGAGATGTACGGGGATATAATGAACCTGTACCCCAATCCCCCCCTCACGCAAAGCGGTAAATAACTCCTCCCGGTTTAACTTGGCTGTGGGTTCCACCTGGACTACATACAAATGCCAAGCCGAGAGACTATCGGGGTGTTGCCATGGTAAAATCACAGGCATATCTGCCAACATCCGATCATATTGTGCCGCCAATTGACGACGACGAGCAATAAACTCTGGTAATCTCTGCAATTGCGATAACCCCAAAGCCGCCTGTAAATCCGTCATCCGGTAATTAAAACCCAATTCCACCTGCTCGTATACCCAACTACCCTGTAATTGTCCTGATAATAATTCGGGGTCGCGGGTAATCCCGTGGGTACGCAGTCGTGCCATTTTTGCAGCTATTTCTGGGTCATTGGTTACAGCCATACCACCTTCAGCAGTTGTAATAATCTTGACTGGGTGAAAGCTAAAGACCGTAATATCACTATACCGACAATTGCCCACCGGTTGCCCTTGATATTCACCCCCTACAGCATGGGAAGCATCTTCAATAATGCGGAAATTATACTCCTGACTCAGAGCATAAATTGCCGCCATGTCACAGGACTGACCCGCAAAATGTACGGGAACAACTATTTTAGGTAAACTTCCCTGTGCTTGGGCTATCTGCAATTTCTGGCGCAGCGCCCCTACACTCAAATTATAAGTATCAGGGTCAATATCGACAAAATCTACCTCCGCCCCACAATAGCGCCCACAATTAGCACTAGCTACAAAGGTATTTGGTACAGTCCACAGGCGATCGCCTGGACCCAACCCCAAAGCCAAACAAGCAATATGTAAAGCCGAAGTCGCACTATTAACCGCCACACCATAACTGGCCCCACAAGCTACAGCCACCCCCTGTTCAAAGGCGGGAATCATAGGTCCTTGGGTGAGCCAGTCACTTTGTAATACTTGCACTACAGCAGCAATATCTGCCTCACTGATACTTTGGCGACCGTAGGGGATAAAGGGATTCATATAGTCTTGGGTTAAATTGGGTTACATTGTGTTAAATATTGATGATTGGGATAACTGCTGTAAAATCAATAGACATCTCCAGAAAAGAAATTATGGAACTTATTTATGGGGGCAGGGCGAAGCATTTGAAACATCTAGATGTCTGATTTTCCGTTAAATTATCGCCCAAATGCTTCGCCCCTACAACTTAGGTTACTCCCCGTGTTCTGAATTTCTTCAATTAAATGTTCTAGATCCAATTGATTAAATTCTCCAGTTTGCAATAGGTTTACAGTCTGGTCTACCCACAGGTTAAAATCCCGGTCGTAAACTGTGTTCATCTTCATAATCTATTCAATTTTCCCTAGTACAGCACGGCGTAAATAAACTAACTATTCTCACAATCGCTAAAAAGCTTACGACCTATTATTTTTGATTTTTGACTTCCGCGAAGCGGTACTAGGTTAATGATATTGAATCATAATCACTTAATATCGATGGTAACAAAAGTCATCATCAAGTAAACTCCGGGTCAATGTGCTGTCTGATTAACTCTCGGAGTTCCTCAACGGTTAGAAAAGTCTCATTACTACCAGAATTATAACTAAATCCCTGGGGAACCTTTACCGCCCCAGTTTGGCAGTAATAATTCTCTAACCTATCACCAACTTCACTGGGTAAAATCGCGTAATAGTAACCCAAATCCCAGGTATTATAACTATCACTACTAGTAATCATCTCCTCGTGGATTTTCTCCCCCGGTCGAATCCCTACTACCCTTTGTTCAGCTTGGGGAGCAATGGCTGTGGCTACATCGGTAATTCTGTAGGAAGGAATTTTGGGGACAAAAATTTCACTTCCCCTACCATTCTCAATAGTCCACAGTACCATTTTTACCCCTTCCTCCAGAGTGATATTAAAGCGAGTCATTTGGGGGTCAGTAATGGGTAATACTCCCCCATGGCGCTGCTGTAAGAAAAAGGGAATCACCGAACCCCTCGAACCCATCACATTGCCATAACGCACCACACTAAAAGAAATGTCCCTTTTGCCTTTAATATTATTGGCAGCAATAAACAACTTATCGGAGCAGAGTTTTGTGGCTCCATATAAATTAATGGGAGCGGCGGCTTTATCGGTGGATAGGGCTACCACTTGCTTTACACCAGTATCCAATGCAGCTTCAATTACATTTTGAGCGCCTAAAACATTAGTTTTAATACATTCTATAGGATTGTATTCTGCTGTAGGTACTTGTTTTAGAGCAGCAGCGTGAACAATGATGTCTATACCTTCACAAGCACGGATCAGCCGTTGTTTATCTCTAACATCTCCCAAGAAATAGCGTATTCCTCGATATTGCATATCAGAGAACTGAAGACCCATTTCATACTGCTTCAACTCATCCCGGGAATATATCACCAGTCGATGAATATCAGGGAAACTTGCCAGTAACATTTCTACAAATTTTTTGCCAAAGGAACCAGTACCACCGGTCACCAGAATTGAGCTAGATTGAGTAATTTTCATCTTAGGGAACAGGGTACAGGGAAGACGGGAACACCCAAAGCAACAAAATCAAGTTCCATTCTGACACTATCTAGATAACAACTATGAATAGGACAGTAAATAGGGTTTGCTGAATAAACCTAAAACCTTGATATATCAAAGGTTAGAGGCTGATAAACACAGAAATTAGTGCAAGGGTTTTGAAGGGTATACCGGCAAAAGTGTCCATTTTTTGGGATTTCAAGAGATGGCAAAGAAATTTTCAAATCTCCTCCTGACTCCTGACTCCTGACTCCTGACTCCTGACTCCTATGCCCTCACGGAAAGACTTTCTCAGCAACCCCTAAATAGCTCTACGTTTAGAACGTTTCCGATTATGGTTACACCTTTTATGCAATTCGTCCCCCTAATATCAAAATCAATAGGAAGGTTACGTTTGGAGAAACTGAGATCAATTAGACCATCAAAGCCCACTCCACAAAAATCAGCTTATACTGAAAGTAACTATTATTTTTTTTAATTCACTTAATAAACTTGAGATGAAAAACCCCGTTAGGAATTATTTCATTTTTAGGTTTATCTTATTTTATTACACAAGTCAATTTTACCACAAATTCAAGCAGTAATTTCAAAAATTTTTACCCTTTTTAATATTCACTGTTTGCAGTAAAACCTCAAGATACTGTTGGCAAATAATTTCCGGTGTAAAGTGGGATTGTAGATACTCACGGCCAGCTTTACCCATCTTTTCTGCTAGTGTTTGGTTACTTTGCAATAAACGGATAAATGTCGCCAGTCCCTGACCATCCCCATGGTCAAATGCTGCCCCACATTCAGCGTCAGTAATTATTTTTCTTAAGCTAGAGTCGGGTGAACAAACTACCGCCAATGGTCTCCCAGCTGATAATGCTGAATACAACTTACTCGGCAATACTAAACTTTCGCTGCTGGGGTTAACACTCACTAAAGACAGGTCGCAGGCTGTGAGAGAATAGGCTAAATCTTCCTTATCTTGATAAGGTAAAAATGTAAAATTACTTAGCTCTAGTTGAGAGACCCTAGCAATCAACTCTTCCCGTTTAGCACCCCCACCAATACACACAAACTGCACTGACTCATGTTGTAATTCTCTGGCCGCTACTAACAAAGTATCGATGTCGTGACATCGCCCCATATTCCCAGAGTAAAGGACAGTGAATTTATTGACTAAGTTGTACTTCCACGCAAACCAGTTTTCTGATTTGGCAATAGGTACAATTAAATCTGGGTTAGCCCAGCTATGAATTACAGAAACTTTATGGGCGACTTGGGGACAGTATTCTACAACCCGTTGTTTCATCTCTGGACTGAGAACCACAATTCCCCCAGCTTTGAGCCAAACTCTCTGATTTAAACCTTGCCAAAGTTTTGTTACCCAGTGCTGCTTTGATACTACACCCAGTGCGATCGCCACATCTGGATACAAATCATAGACTATACAAACATAGGGCAACTTCCACAGCAGATTAGCCACATAACCCACAATGGGCAAAAATGGTGGTGCTGTTGTGATCAGTAACACATTACTTCGCCGCCAAGGTGAGAGCAGATACAAAAAAGCACGAATGCTGTATAAAACTCCATTTACAGCCTTTCCGCGAATTCTCCCAGTCCACATTTGCGCAGTCCGAGACCTATGAATCCTAGTTTGCTCACGCAGTTCCACACGGGGAGCCTTACCCACCCTGAACGCATATCCAGGTTGACTGGTAAACACATCAATCTCTACCCCCTGCTGTTCTAACTGCTGTACAAGTTCCTCAATTAATTGTCCTGTAGCAGCATAGTCTGGAGGAAAAAACTGTGTAACTACAGATAACTTAATTGTTTGCTCATAGAAACAATCATTACCCTTATTTGTACCATCTACCGACGACAGTCCTAATGGTTTGTAGGTTTGTTGAGCATTCTTCATACATCGCAATTAATTTTTAATTCAGGCTAATACTAAGCTGTTATGTATGTAGCTACACAGAAGAGTTGAATGTTAAGATTTTGAGAATATTGTTCAAGTTGTGCATTGGTATTGGTGATACCAAACTTGAGCAATTAAAAAATCTTATCGCAGGACTCAGCACTTATAGTAGCTATAATATCACAATATCACAATGTCACAGTATCACAGTATCACAGTATCACAGTATCACAGTATCACAGTATCACAGTATCACAGTATCACAGTATCATTGTTATTTCATGTATCAACACTGTATAAATCTCTATGAATCTATCCGACTAATACCCTTGTATTTCTTAGATAGCAAGGACACACAGGATGTAGGCATTTTGTACTTTTAGCCCCTATCACCTTAACCTTTATAAGCACATATGGGATAATCTTGCTACTGCAAAATTAATGTCATTGAGTGCTATTTATCAGGAAATGGAGTGAGCCAAAACCACTGAAGCAAATAGGACTTACGCATTGACAAAGTAGCAAAATAGTGTATTGATGGAAAGTGTCATCTACTCAGCAGGTATCAAGTGTCAACAGTTCACGGATTAACTACTCTATATTAGACCTCTTTGAAAAAGATATAGGGACAATTCATGAATTGTTCCTACGAATGGGTTTCAGGTTACGCATATTTAATTTTCACCAGATGTCTATTGGATTTCATCTGATCTTCGTACTTAGTAAAAATAGAGTGTAAAATATGTCTACTATCCACAATCAAACTGACAAACCCGTAAATCCCGAACAGACGAGAAACTCCATCACTCCATTTTTTCCCTATCCCCCTTTTCTGGACAATCAGCAACAAGAAAATCAGCAACAAAGGGAGGATTGGAATTACAAAGAATTTTTAAGTTTGTTAAGGCGTCGAATTGTAGTTGTTGTGGGAGTAGCTACAACTGTACTTGCCAGTGTAGGTGTAAAGATTTACTTAAATCCCCAAAGCCCACCAGAATATGAAAGCAGTTTTACAATCCTGGTTGAAACCCCTGATAATAGTAGTGAGTTGTTAAACTTAGGCGATAACATCAACCGAACAATTACACAGAGTTTCGATTATGAAACTCAAATTCTCGTGATGTTGGGTTCTGACATTCTGCAAAACAGCATTAAACAGTTACAAGCTAACTATCCAAACATCAACTATGGATATCTGACTCGGGGTCTAAGGATTTCTCGTGTAGGTCAAACCAAAATTATTCAAGTCAATTATCGTAGCCAAAACCCTGTGGAATCCAAAGATGTACTAGAACAAATTGCTGCCGATTATTTAGCTTACAGTCAACAACAAAAGCGAAATACCCTCATTGAAGGTTTAAAATATATAGATGAAGAACTACCCAAGATACAAAGACGCGTCAACCAGGTTCAGGCAACATTAGAACAGTTCCAACGTAGGCATAACTTTCTCGGTACAGAAGTCCTAGCGGAAGCAATTGGAGAGCAAATCACAGATGTAAATCAACAACTGCAACAACTACAACTACCACTAGCCCAAGCTCGTGCTGATTGGAATTTCTTACAAACTGAAGATGGTGTCAGGTCTATCCTGGATAACTATCCTATATATCGGTCATTAAATGAAGAATTGCGCCAATTAGATATTCAAATTGCCACACAATCATCTGTTTTTCAAGATGGAAACCCCGCCCTAATTACACTCAAGGAAAAACAGAACAACATCAGACCATTAATCGAGCAAGAATCAGAACTATATATCCAAACTAAGCGAGTAGAAGCATATAAATTACTCAAATCCTTAGAACTTAATCAACAAGAACTGGAAAAAAAACGCCGAATTTTAGAACAGAAAAACCTGGAATTACCTACACTGATCCGACAATATACAGAAATACAACGCCGTTTAGCTATTGCTAATGAAAGTCTGAATCGTTTTTTATCAGCTAGGGAAGATTTGCTCATTAAACAATCCTCTCAGATGGAACAAGGTTGGCAATTAGTTCAGTCACCTAACCTACCCATAAGTCCTATAGCTGTCTCTTCAACTATGATCCGGGATATGATCATGGGAATTGCCGCGAGTATCTCCCTAGGGATTGGTGCAGCTTTACTCTTGGAAAAGCTAGATCATACTTATCACAACGCTTTGAGCCTCAAAGAAAGAATCAAATTTCCTGTATTAGGGAATATTCCCTTTAACCAAGAAATGCAGCAGGATAAATCCCCTACTTTCAAACTCAAAAATGCTTTGATACAATACTCGGATGGGCAGATGGAAACTACTACCCAAAGAACCACCGTAGCCAAACGGCACTACACCAATTACGCTAACAATTTTATCGAAGCCATCAGGGTACTCTACACAAATATACAATTATTAAGCTCTGATACTCCCATCAGTTCTATTACCATCACCTCCTCCATGCAAGGTGACGGTAAAACTACAATTGCCTTTTATCTGGCTCAAGTAGCTGCAACTATGGGGAAAAAAGTATTACTGGTAGATACAGATTTGCGCCGCCCTAGTATTCATACCTTGGCAAATTTAAGTAATATCTGGGGGTTGAGTAGTTTAATTACTACGGATATGTCCATAGAAAATGTAGTCACACTACTACCTGCTATGAATGAATTATCTATCATTACTTCTGGACCTATTCCCCCCGATGCACCTAAGTTACTCTCATCAGGGAAAATGAAAAAACTGATGGCACAGTTTCAAGATACCTTTGATTTAGTCATTTATGATGTTCCTCCCATTGTGGGTCTAGCTGATACCAATTACATCGCTCCCCAAACCGACGGTGTGGTGATGATCGTCAGGATGGATAAAACAGACCGTTTTGTATTTGAGCAGGCTTTAACTGATCTGAAAAATGCGTCCATTGATGTTTTAGGCGTAGTTGCCAATGGACAGCATGGTCATTCAGACAATTACTACAACTATTATTACCACCAAGGTGAGGAAATTAGCTAGTTAATCATTTGCTAACTTTCGCTAACTAATGCTATACTTTCCTCATGGCATACATACCACTGGTGAAAAGCGGTCGAATTTCTGGGATTGCATCCAAACACTTTAAGGAGATATGCAGATGAGGGGAA
>NZ_JAQMTI010000318.1:0-52126 GCF_028329225.1 Sphaerospermopsis kisseleviana CS-549
TAAACGCTGCGATTAATTTAAAACAAGAAGCGGTCAGATTGATCGTGTTAGCCTGTGGACTAGATAGTGCCGACACTGCTAGGGTGAAACAGGAAGAAAAAGCCAACTTTTGTTAGCATTAGTTAGCTTTTTTGTATCGGCTACAGGCTAATAAAGAAAGAAATTAGTGCAAGGGTTTTGAAGAATAGATTGGAAAAACTGTGCATTTCTAAAATCTAAAATTTTCTTCCCCATCTCCCCTGCCTCCTACCTCCTGCCTACCGTTGTCCTGTGACAATATATGCAACTCGTTGTCCAATATTAGTAGCGTGATCTGCCATTCGCTCTAAACAGCGAATTGCTAGTGTTAATAGTAGAATTGGCTCAATAATCCCTGGAACATCTCGCTGGGATGCTAACATCCGATATAAATTTTCATAAGCACTATCTACAACATCATCCAAAAATTTGATACGCCGACCACTGACTTCATCTAAATCTGCTAAAGCTACTAAACTAGTTGCTAACATTGCTTGGGCATGGTCAGACATCAGCGCAATCTCTGTTAAACAAGGATGAGGTGGATAAGGAAATATTTTAATGGCTATTTCCGCTAAATCCTTGGCATAATCTCCAATACGTTCTAAGTCTCGTACTAATTGCATAAAGGCACTAAAACAACGTAACTCTTGAGGTGTAGGTGCTTGCAGTGTCATCATGGATGTACAATCTGATTCTATTTGTCTATAAAAGTGGTCAATTTTTTTATCTAATCGGGGAAGTTTCTCAGCTGCGGTTAAATCGCGATTAAATAAAGCTTGATGGCTCAGGCGAAATGATTGTTCTACCAAAGCTCCCATACGCAATATATCGCGCTCTAAACGCTTAATGCTGCGTTCAGGTTCAGGTCGTTCAAAGTTGGGATGATAAAAAACAGCTTTCACATCTTTAATCTCAAAATTTTATATATTCTTAACTATAGTCTTCACTTAGTGGGTTTGCCATGACTTGAGGCAGGTGAATTTGTATCCAAGCACCACCGGTTTCGGGATGGTTCATGGCCTTGATTGTGCCACCGTGGGCTATGATAATCTGGCGGACGATGGACAAACCTAAACCACTACCAGTAATTGCGGTTTCACTACTTTCAGGCTCATGGTGTCTGGCTTTGTCTCCTCGGTAAAATCGATCAAAGACGTGGGGTAAATCTATAGGCGCAAAACCAAGACCAGAATCAATGATATTAATTTCCAATAGTTGAGATTGATGATCGTTCATCATAAATTCACTCACAGAAATCACGTTAACTTCAATGTGAATATTAGTGTGAGGGAGGGTGTATTTAATACAGTTATCTAATAAATTGACAAATACTTGGTGAATGCGGGATTTATCAGCTTGGATGCTGATGCTTTCTAAACCGGAATAAGAAAGATTAAGATTGTGATATTGCGCTAATGGCTCTAAATTTTCCCACACTGAGAAAATCAGCGATCGCACTTCCACCGTTTCCAGATGTAACAACATGGTGGAGTTAGTTTCCATTTGTGTTAGTTCTAACCAACTTTGCACCAAATTAATCAACCGGTCAACTTCCTGCATCAAACGCTTCACCCAACGATTCAAGGGCGGATCTAAACGGCTTTGCAGGGTTTCTGCTACCAGACGAATAGAAGTGAGGGGTGTTCTCAGTTCATGAGCGAGATCAGAAAAAGAGCGATCGCGCTGCTGATTCATATCTAGCAATGGTTGGCGATTTTCT
Organism: Sphaerospermopsis kisseleviana CS-549; assembly: GCF_028329225.1. Lineage (NCBI taxonomy): Bacteria > Bacillati > Cyanobacteriota > Cyanophyceae > Nostocales > Aphanizomenonaceae > Sphaerospermopsis > Sphaerospermopsis kisseleviana. The sequence continues at coordinate 1,742 of NZ_JAQMTI010000318.1, forward strand.
AAGAATACACCTACCTGTCCTGCTGGTAAAGGTAAACTGGTAGCCTCCAAAGCCAAAGGCTTTAACTCTAACATAGCTTTAGCATGATCACGGGAAGGGTGAAAAATCCATTCTCGCACCTGGGGTTTTTGCCAATCACGGGTTTGCTCAATTAATTGATCAAGTTCATAAGACCTTACCAACTCTAACAGTAAGCGCACCTGTCCAGGTTGCCACCTTTGCAGATGCAATATTTCCCGTGCTTGCTGATTACACCATAATAGTTGATTTTCCTCATCTACTTGCAAATATCCTAAAGGTGCAGAATCAAGCAGTTCTTGGTAGGTTTGCAATGACAACTGCAAATCTTGTTGCTGTTGCTTCACCATTGACATTTCCTGCCGTAAGCGGGGGAGTACAGGCAATGCTATTTTATAAGAATGGGAGTTTAAAGGCTGGATCACTCGCTCCAAATAACTATTGAGTTGAAACTGTTGCCAAAGCCAAAAACCAAGGCCGACTGCCAAACCCAGAAGAAATCCCAATAAGAACATTTGAGTCGTTAGTTGCTATTTAATTACTCAAAACTAACAACTATATGCACCAATTAGCCAAAACGATAGCCAAAACCTCTCACAGTCACAATATACTCTGGATGGCTGGGATCTTGCTCTAACTTTTCCCGTAACCAGCGGATATGCACATCTACTGTTTTGCTATCACCTAGAAAATCAGGTCCCCATACCTGATCTAACAATTGCTCCCGTGACCATACTCGACGAGCATAACTCATAAATAGTTCCAGCAAGCGGAATTCTTTTGGTGATAAATTTACCTCTTTTCCCCGCACCAACACCCGGCATTCTTGAGGATTCAAACTAATATCTTTATACTTGAGTACGGGTATTGATGGTAAATTACTTAAACGTTGCCGACGGAGCAGGGCGCGACATCTAGCCACCAGTTCCCGCATACTAAATGGCTTGGTTAAATAGTCATCTGCTCCTACTTCTAAACCCAGAACTCGGTCAGTTTCACTACCCTTAGCACTGAGAATCAAAATAGGTACTGAGTTACCTTGATGACGCAATAACCTGCAAATATCTAATCCATTAATTTGCGGTAGCATCAAGTCTAAAATTACCAAATCAAAAGCAGATTCTTCTGAATTGGATCCGCAATTTCTGAGATACTCTACAGCAGATCGTCCATCATTAGCAGTGATGACTTCATAACCTTCTTCTTCCAAAGCCATAACTAGCATTTCTCGGATGAGTTCTTCATCTTCTACTACTAGAATGCGGCTAGTTTGTCCAAGTTCCGCTTTAGCAGAATATTTAGTTAATTCAGTGGTATACATTGATGGCACAAGGTTTTGAGACTGTACTCGTCTTGATAATTGCTTAACTACTCATCATCTACATTGATTGCAGAGTAGCTATTTTGGGCTGATTGTATTGAATATCACAACTCAAATATATCATAAATCACATTTCCTAGCAATGAACAAGTATTTTCAACCACTTTGGTGATTTATTCTGGTTAATTGACATTCCCTCGACTAGAATTCGGGGTATTGGGTTTGCTGAAAAAGTTATCTGTGAAAGACCAGTGACAGGTGACAGTTTCAAGAGTTGCAGGACTTACGCAAAAGTGAACGAAAGTAGGGGTAATTCATGAATTACCCCTACGCAAGAATAAGGTTTTCAGTCACATCTTGCGTAAGTCATAAGTTGGATAGGAACGATTTTTTCTTTAAGTAGGAATTAAATGCAAGGTTTTTCAGTTGCCACCTCATACAAGCTTGCACTTTTTGAAAGCACTTCGGCTTACTTCGACTTACTTCGACTGCGCTCAGTACAAGTCGCTCAGTACAAGTCGCTCAGTACAAGTCAAAATAGCTAAAACCCTTTACCTGTAAAGTTTTCAGATTTATATGGCTAACGCCACGCTACGCTATCAGCAAGCCCTAAATAATGCCAGTATTTATTGCGTGGCAAGGGGTTCATCGTTTTGATAAACGCAATTTAGCATAATATGTAATGCAGAACCATCAATAATAAATAATTGATAATTATCAATTATCAATTATCAATTATCAATTATCAATTAATCTATTCTGTCTTTGGTTTTCCTAGTCCTTTTGGTGGTTGTGGTCTTTTACTTTTGGCTTTATTATTTGTTTGCGCTTTTTGGTTATTTTGATTGGAATTACTGTTTTGGTTAGACATGAGATTTATCTGTAATATTTATTTAGTGCCGATTTTATCTACATCAGCAATATCTATTATTCCCGAAATCTATCAGAGATATTACTGATGTCACCTATTTAAGCAAAGCTAGAAAAGTCCAAATTGGGTGGAATATCTTGAATACGTCCAGGACCAATGGCTTTTAAAGCTTCATTTAACAAGATATCCCCAGTATACAAAGCTTTACCCACAATTACACCTGTGACTCCTTGGAGTTCTAAAGATAATAAACTTAACAAATCGGTAACAGAACTAACACCACCAGAAGCGATGACGGGTATAGAAATTGCTGCTGCGAGTTCTCGTAATGCGTCTAAATTCGGTCCTTGTAATGTACCATCACGGTTGATGTCGGTGTAGATGATAGCTGCTGCACCTAATTCTTGCATTTGGGTAGCGAGTTGGGTAGCTAAAACTTCCGAGGTTTCTAACCAACCGCGTGTAGCAACTAAACCATTACGGGCATCTATGCCAACTATAATCTGTTGGGGAAATTCTTGACAAAGTTCTTGGACTAGCTGGGGTTGTTCGACTGCCACAGTTCCCAGGATACCCCATTGCACACCGAGATTAAATAATTGTACAACACTAGAGCGATCGCGTAAACCTCCACCAACTTCAATGGGTACTGAGACTACATTACAGATGGCTTCAATGGCTGCTAGGTTAACGATTTTACCAGCTTTTGCCCCATCTAAGTCAACTAAGTGTAATCTGGTTGCACCTTGGTCTACCCACATTTTCGCAGTTTCGGCGGGGTTTTCGCTGTATACTTGCGATTGTGCATAGTCGCCTTTATATAGGCGTACACAACGACCTTCTAATAAATCAATTGCTGGTATTACTTGCATAATTGGTGATTGGTGATTGGGTAATTAATTTTATGTTTCCCCATTATTACCTATTCCCCATTCCCACAAAAAGACTTTCTCAGCAAACCCTAAGAGGTTGTTGGAAAGTTACGCTGACGTTAACACACCCTACATTTACTGAATCTATGACTTGGCTATACTTCTCACTGGCGGCGGCTACCTTTGAATCTCTGCGAGATGTCTTTAGTAAAGTTGTGACAAATAAAGGCAATCAACCCTTAGATGAGTATTTAGTTGCCTGGGCGCTAAGGGCATTTACTCTAATTATTTATATTCCTTGGTTGTTATTATCACCTAACCCAATACCTACCATCGGGAAAGATTTTTGGTGGGCTTTGTTAGCTGATGCTACTCTATCTACTATTGGCGGCATTTTATATATGAGGGCGTTGCGTTTTGGAGATATATCTTTAACTATACCGTTAATGGGATTTTCGCCGTTATTTTTAGCGATCGCTTCTCCTTTAATTCTCAATGAGTTTCCTGCAAAATCACAACTTATAGGTATTTTATTAATCTGTTTTGGTGCATATTTTTTAAATATAAAGCCCAAGGAGAACAATTATCTCGCACCGTTAAAATCTTTGATGACTACCCAATCTTCTCAATTAATGTTAATAGTAGCTTTTCTCTGGGCTTTAACTACTTCTTTTGATAAAATTGGGGCAACAAATTCCTCACCATTATTTTTCTCAGCTTCTCTCTATTTTTGTACAGCTATCATGACTTTGCCTATTGTAATCTTATGCTCTCCTAATTGGTTTTCTAAGTTAAAAAGTAATTTCTATAAATTGGTTTTATTAGGTAGCTTAAAAGCACTTGATATGTGGTGTCATGTGATGGCGATCGCATCTACAGTAGCAGCAAATTCCGTGGCGGTAAAACAAAGCAGTTTATTGATGACTGTAGGATATGGCTATTTCCTCTTTCATGAAAAAAATATTAAACATAGATTCTTAGGTTGTATTATTATCATTGTTGGTGTATGTGTATTAAGCATTTTTTAGAGTATTTTCTAGAGTATTTTCTAGAGCGATCGCTATTAGTGTAAGTTTCTGTGGGCATATTGCGATAAATTTTAAATTTTAAGGCGATCGCCGATTGGGTGGCTCAATGAAATGTAATGTAATGCACTTTTTTAATGCTAAACTCAGATTTTGAATTATAGTAACTAAGTATTGTTTAGATGCAGTTTGAATGGAATCCAGACAAAGCGAACTCAAACTTGAAAAAGCATGGTGTTTCATTCAAGGAAGCATCTACTGTTTTTAACGATCCTTTATCTGTGACATTTCCTGACCCAGATCACTCTTTTGGCGAGGAGCGTTACGTTATCATTGGATTATCAAGTACCAATCGTATCTTGATAGTCCCTCATACAGATCGAGTAAATCGAGTTCGGATTATTAGCGCGCGAGAGGCAACCCGAAATGAAAGGAGGTTTTATGAAGATGGAGAGTAACCACGAACTAGAAGACGACTTAAGACCTGAGTATGACTTTAGCAAGATGCAGGGTGGTGTTAGAGGGAAATATGTCGAACGCTACAAGGCAGGAACGAATGTAGTGTTACTCGATCCTGATGTTGCTCAAGCATTTCCAACAAGTGAAGCGGTTAATGAAGCACTCCGGCTGCTCATGCAAATTGCCCAAAGACAGAAGCCTAACAATGCGTTGGAGCAGACCTCTCAAACGTGATCTTTAAAAGCTAAAGGTCATCTGCGGCGAGCATCCGATTGATTACTATCTATTATTATTTTCGTAGTGAGGACTTCAGTCCTCAAAGGAGGAATAAATTCCTCACTACAGTTAACTATTCAGCTAAAAACTCTCCTAAACTTGGAACATCTACCCACATTCTAGAATCATGTGATTGATGAGATAAATCCATCAATAATTGAGAATAAACCCCTTCTTTTAAAGATGGTATAATCTCCTTTTGAGTTTCAATTCCTGTCACCCATTGATCTACAACTCTTAAAAATGCACAAATTCGACCATCAGCATAATGTTGAGGAAATAATAATTGTTGAGGAATTTCCATTTCTGTTAAACTTCCCCCAACTTGAGAACCCCAAATTTTAAACCCGTGAATATAATCTTTTTGTTCTTCACTTCCTAAAACTAATGTTCCTTTATCTCCATAAACTTCTATCCAATGGGGTCGGGGTGCATGAACTACTGCACTAATAGCAATTTGACATGGTATACCATTTGTTAATTCCAGAGATATCAAACAATTATCATCTGTATTTACTGCTTTTAATTCCCCATTTACAGGATCAATTCTTTGGGAAATAGCTGTATTAAAATAAGCATTTAATTTCCTAACTGGTCCAAATAACCAGTTAATATAATCAAAAGCATGAGAACCTAAAGAACCCAATACCCCACCACCTTGATCTTTGCGAGAATACCAATTATAAGGACGGGATGTATCAGCACGAGAAGAACCTAACCAGTCAATTTTTATTAACCGAATATTTCCCACATAATTTGTATTTAACAACTGCTGAAAATATTGCCATGCAGGAATAAAGCGAAATTCAAAATCTACTGTGGCAATGACATTTTTAGTTTTGGCTAATTGATATAATTCTTTAGCTTCATTTGCGTTTAAAGTTACAGGTTTTTCTAATAACAGATGTTTACCAGCTTCTAATACCTGTTTCCCCATTTCATAATGTAAAAATGGCGGTGTGGAAATACTCACAGCGTCTACTTCTGGTAAATTGATAATTTCAGTGAAGTTATCACTAAAATGAGGAACATTATTATTTTCTGCAATGATTTTTGCTTTGTTGATATCTCGATGATAAACCGCAGTTATTTTGGTTTTGTGATGTGCTTGAAATGCGGGAATATGTACTTTTTGACCAAAACCAGTACCAACAATTGCAACCCCAATCATATTGTATCTTTGATTTATTTGCTAAATTTACCTTTTAGTATTATACTAAATATTGATACTATTAATTGTTTTAAATAAAATCCAATTTCTTATCTATGGATTTAGTATGATGAATGAAAAACAAACTATCAATCCTTGGAATTATAAACCTTGGTGGTGTCAACCTTGGTCAATTATCCTCACAGGTATCACATTAATTAGCGGTAGTTGGTTAATACTCAAACTTATATGGTTGACAATTATTGTTGCTATCCCTGTATTAAGTTGGATGGGTTTCTTTTTATTAATCTGGCCAAAATTAATGATTGAAAGCGGCATTTTAGACCAAAAAAGTAATGAGTAATGAGTAATCATCAATTACCAATTACCCATTAATTACCCATTACCCATTACCCATTACCCAGTTACCCTCCATGACTGCGGGGATCATCTTGACTATTTGTTGATACTGGGGCGGAAAATTTGGAAGTTTTACCACTCATTTGCGCGTAGGGTAGGGGAGAACCATTTACCAAAGCTTCTAAGTTGCTGGCCATGATGGAACGGGGTATGTCACCAATAGCTTCGGCTATACTTTCTCCTTGTTTACCCAAAAATACAAAGTGAGGAATACCATCTACTCGATATTTGAGCATTTCTGGCAACCATTTGTTATTATCTACATTCAGCATGACAAAGTTTAATTTGTCTGCATATTGTTGTTTGAGTTCGGCTATGTCGGGTGCCATTTTTTGGCAGACTGTACACCAATCTGCATAAAATTCTACTAAACTGGGTTTATTATTGCTAACTGCAACTTCTAAGGGTGTGGATGCAGCATCTAGTTCGGTGAGAGAAACTGAGGTTGTCTGGGTTTGCAGTCCCAAAAATAGGGCAGCACTCAGGGCGATCGCTACAATAACAATGAGGAAGTTTCTCAAACGCTTGCCCAATGTAGATTCAGGCTTGGTAGGAGCATTAAATGGTGCATCTGTACTCATAATTTATTTATTAAGACTTATTAAGCAGTTTCATCATCTAGTTTAGCAAAACTTAGTTTTTTACCCATGAAAAAACGAGTCACCCTGACTTTTCCTAAACGTGCAATTCAAATGCCTGTCACTTACCGACTGGCAAAAGATTTTAATGTTGCGGCGAATATTATCCGCGCTCAGGTGGCCCCCAATCAAATTGGTAAACTGGTAGTGGAATTATTGGGGGATATTGATCAACTAGATGCAGCTATTGAGTGGATGCGATCGCAACACATCAGTGTTTCCCATAATTTAGGTGAAATTGTCATTGATGATGATCTATGCGTTGACTGTGGTTTGTGTACTGGAGTTTGTCCAACGGAAGCTCTTTCTCTCAACCCAGATACATATCAACTTACATTTACGCGATCGCGTTGTATTGTCTGTGAACAATGTATTCCTACTTGTCCGGTACAGGCTATTTCTACCAATCTTTAAAATCTTTAAAAATGAGATTATCTGAATAATTACATATCAAATAACTAGCAGCCAATGTTGTTAAAAAGTCTATAAAATAATAGATTTCAATTTTTCGCTACTGCTATGATGCAAAAATATGATGAGATAGTGAATTGATATAACCTATGAACTTAGCCACAACACCCACAGTCAAAAGTCTAGGAGATTGTGCATACCAAGCAATCGAAAAACACTTTCACAAAACCATAAAATGGGAAAAATCAGTTAAAAAAGACGAAAATCCAGAAGCACTACACCAAATGCGTGTGGGAATGCGTCGTTTACGTACAGCAGTTAGTCGGTTTGAGCTATGTTTAAATTTACCCAAATCAGCCAGCGATAAAAATATTGGTAAAATTGCCAGAATACTAGGAAATCTCCGAGATTTGGATGTCTTAAAAGAGATACTGGAAAATAATTATAAACCACATTTACTTCCAAAGGAACAAGCATCTTTAGAGATAGCTTTTTCTACTTTAGCCAAACAACGGGAAGTTGCTTTTTCCCAGGTGCAAAAAATATTGAAAGATGAAACTTATAAATCTTTGAAAAATCATTTTCAACAATGGTTAGAAAAGCCTAGTTATCAACCATTAGCACATTTGCCAATTCAGCAAGTGCTACCAGATTTACTGTTACCTGAAGTCAGTAAATTATTATTGCATCCAGGATGGATGGTTGGTACTCAAGTTGTAAACTCAGAAGTAGTTGTACAAAGCAACTGGACACCGGAGGAGTTAGAAAAAAATCTGAAAAATCAAGGGAAAATTCTTCATGATTTGCGAAAACAAGCTAAAAGAGTTCGCTATCAAATGGAATTATTTACTGATTTATACGGTGAAGCTTTTACCACACATATTTCACAGGTAAAAAGTATCCAAGAAATTTTGGGAATGCTGCAAGATAGCATGGTTTTAAATGAGTGGCTGGAAAATATCTTTAAGTCAGAAATTAACGAGCAAATAAGTGGTCTAATAACTTTATTAGCTGTAAATCGTTACCAATTATGGCAGCAGTGGCAACCACTACAACAGCAATATTTAAAACCAGAAACGAGACAGAATTTATATTTAACAATATTGCCATCTTTATCAATTGATAATTGATAATTGATAATTGATAATTGATAATTATTAATTATTAATTATTAATTATCAACTATCAACTATCAATTGTTCATTAACCTATTAATTTCTGCCAAGTTGCAGGACCAATAATACCATCAGCAGTTAAACCATTTTGCTGTTGAAATCTCTTAATTGCCGCTTCTGTATTGCGACCATAAATACCATCTGCAACAGTACCTACACGATGTTGTATATATCTCATTACTGGTCCGGTGGTTTGATTTCCTTGCACTAATCGTTTTGATAATATCTGATTAATGGCATTCCATGTAGTGCTAGTTGCCATTCCACTGGGAATAATTCCCACAATTCTTTGAAACTTCTCTACAGCAGAAGTTGTGGATGGTCCGATGATATTATCCTCGACTAAACGCCTATTATTTCTATCAGTTATTTGTAGTCGATTTAAAGCTTGTTGCAATCTGAGAACAGAAGTATCTGTATTTTGTTCCTCATCTCGCACTATGTTTACAGGTTCTCGAACTGTGTTAACAGGGTTTGATACTGGGTTTGATACTGGGTTTGATACTGGGTTTGATGCTGGTGATACTACTTTACCAGTTAACCCTGTAACAATAGCATTGGCCATTGCTTCCCCATCATAAAGTTGCATATCTTTCGCGGAATCAATAAAGCAACATTCTATGAGAATACCTGGCATATTTGTATTTCTAAGCACATACAAATGAGAGCCGTTCTTGACACCGCGATTAAAAAATCCTAACTTGATAATTTCATCTAATACTGGTTTGGCAATTTTTCTCCCAGCATCACTCATAGCAAATACTTCTGTTCCATTAGCTTGCCCATTAAAGGCATTGAAATGAATAGAAATAAAAACATCAACTTTGTTTCTATTAGCTATATCACAACGTCTACCCAGAGATTGACTGACTGATCTGGCACTATTTGGTGTACAAGATATTGCTTCATGACCTAAGCTTTTTAACTTAGCTATAACTTTATTTCCCACCTCCATAGTTAAGTTATCTTCAAATCTAATTCCTCTAGCTCCCGTATCTGGAGGACAATTATGCCCCATATCAATTCCAAATTTCATGGTGTATCCTCAACGTACTTTCAACAGAAAAGATTTAATTAAAAAAATGGGCTTGTTTGGGATTTTTTCTAGTCAAAAACCAGAATTATGATATCACATATTATAATTGCTCAAAATCGACAGCAACTAGATATTTATGTAATCACAATGTAACTTGTAAATTTCCCAATACAGTGAAAAAAGGTAAATCCATCTTAACTTCAGTTTCAATAGGCAAATGAGATATTCTACTCTTTAGGTAGATATTCCCCCATTAGTCCGCAACAATGTTTAAGATCACAGTAAAGAAAGATTTCGTAACTGAGTGACATGAAACGTATTGTCTTAATTGCTGGTTTTGAATCGTTTAACGCTGATTTGTACCGAAAAGCGGCTTTTTTGGCTGTTTCTCGCTGTCCTGAGTTAGATATTCGCGTTTTTAGCGATCGCAATATTACCACCAACCCAGACGAGGTACAAGCCGCACTTAAAGGTGCTGATGTATTTTTTGGCAGTTTAATTTTCGATTATGACCAAGTTTTATGGTTAAGAGAACATATTGCTAACATTCCCATCCGGCTTATTTTTGAATCAGCACTAGAATTAATGAGTTTAACGAAAATAGGCGCGTTTTCTATTGGTGATAAACCTAAAGGAATGCCTAAACCTGTTAAATTCATACTCGATAAATTCAGTAATGGTAAAGAAGAAGACAAACTCGCAGGTTATATAAGTTTCTTAAAAATTGGACCAAAACTATTAAAATTCGTACCAGTACAAAAAGTCCAAGACCTCCGCAACTGGCTCATTATCTACGGTTACTGGAACGCAGGAGGAACGGAAAATGTAGCAGCTTTATTTTGGACACTTGCGGGAAAATACTTAGATTTACAAGTCGGTGATATTCCTGCACCTATCGAAACCCCCAACATGGGTTTATTACATCCCGACTATCCAGGGTATTTTACATCACCTAAAGCATATTTGGAGTGGTATGAAAAAAGGAGTCAGGAGTCAGGAGTCAGGAGTCAGGAGAAAGAAAAGAATAAAATTACCCAGTCACCAGTCCCCAGTCACCAGTCCCCAGTTATCGGAATTTTACTTTATAGAAAGCACGTCATTACAAAACAGAATTATATCCCCCAATTAATCAGAAAATTTGAAGATTCGGGTTTAATACCTTTACCAATTTTTATTAACGGAGTTGAAGGTCATGTTGCTGTGCGTGACTGGATGACAACCGACTATGAAACCCAACAAAGACAACAAGGAAATATTGAAACTCCTTCCCTTTCTTCAGCAGCAGTCAAAGTTGATGCGATCATTTCTACAATTGGGTTTCCTTTAGTTGGTGGACCTGCGGGTTCAATGGAAGCGGGAAGACAAATAGAAGTTGCAAAACGCATTTTAACTGCTAAAAATATTCCCTATATTGTCGCTGCACCTTTATTAATTCAAGATATTCATTCATGGACTCGTCAAGGAATTGGCGGTTTACAAAGTGTAGTTTTATATGCACTTCCTGAATTAGATGGGGCAATTGATACTATACCTTTAGGTGGTTTAGTTGGTGAAGATATTTATTTAGTTCCAGAAAGAGTACAAAGGTTAATTGATAGAGTTAAAAATTGGGTTTCCTTACGTCAAAAATTAGCATCAGAAAGAAAAATTGCCATAATTTTATATGGTTTTCCTCCTGGTTATGGTGCTGTAGGAACTGCTGCTTTATTAAATGTTCCTCGCAGTTTAATTAAATTACTTCATGCACTTAAAGAACAAGGTTATACAGTAGGGAAAATTCCTGAAGATGGAGAGGAATTAATTAAACAAGTAAAAGCAATAGATGAAGAAATGGAAACCTGGGAAAAAGATAAACCCTTCCCCACAGATGCTAATACTGTCAATGCTAGAAAATTAGAAAAATGGTTAGGATATCTCCGCACTTCTAAAATTGAAAAACAATGGAAATCTTTAACAGGTGCAGGAATTAAAACCTATGGCGATGAATTACATCTTGGAGGTGTAAAATTAGGAAATGTTTGGATAAGTGTTCAGCCACCTTTAGGAATACAAGGCGACCCGATGCGGTTAATGTTTGAGCGAGATTTAACTCCCCATCCTCAATATGCTGCTTTTTATAAGTGGTTGCAAAATGAATTTCAAGCTGATGCAATTGTCCATTTTGGAATGCACGGAACTGTGGAATGGTTGCCTGGTTCACCTTTAGGAAATACTGGTTATTCTTGGTCGGATATTCTGTTAGGAAATCTGCCAAATTTATATATCTATGCTGCTAATAATCCTTCAGAATCAATTTTAGCTAAACGTCGTGGTTATGGGGTTTTAATTTCTCATAATGTACCACCCTATGGTCGTGCGGGTTTATATAAGGAGTTGGTAAGTTTACGGGATTTAATCGCAGAATATCGGGAAGATCCAAAGAAGAATTATGTGCTAAAAGAAGGTATTTGTAAGAAGATTGTTGATACTGGTTTGGATGTTGATTGTCCTTTTGATGATGCGAAAAAATTGGGTATTGCTTTTACGCCGGAAAATGTCAGGATGTTTAGTGGTCATGCTTTTGATGATTATTTAATTAAGTTGTATGAGTATTTGCAGGTGTTAGAAAATCGGTTGTTTTCTTCTGGTTTACATACTTTAGGTGAAGCGCCAAGTGAGGAGGAGTTAAAGGGTTATTTGGATGCTTTTTTTGGAGAAGAGAACAAACCGCAAAGACGCGAAGAAAGAAGAGAAGAAGAAGAGAAAATAATTACAAGTTTGTTGAATCAATCTACTGATGAGTTGACGAATCTTTTGCGGGGTTTAAATGGTGAGTTTATTCCTCCTGCACCGGGTGGAGATTTGTTGAGGGATGGGGCGGGTGTGTTACCTACTGGGAGAAATATTCACGCTTTAGATCCTTATAGAATGCCTTCTCCTGCTGCTTATGAAAGAGGTAGGGAAATTGCACGGAAGATTATTGATCAGCATTTAGCAGAACATCAGAAATATCCTGAAACTGTGGCGGTTTTATTATGGGGTTTGGATGCTATTAAAACTAAGGGTGAATCTCTTGGTATTCTGTTAGAATTGGTGGGTGCTGAACCTGTGAAGGAGGGAACGGGAAGGATAGTAAGATATGATTTAAAACCTCTTTCTGATGTGGGACATCCGCGCATTGATGTGTTAGGAAATTTATCTGGTATTTTCCGTGATAGTTTTGTGAATATTATTGAATTATTGGATGATTTATTTCGACGTGCTGCGGAAGTTGATGAACCGGAAGAACAGAATTTTATTAGAAAACACGCTTTAGAATTAAAAGCGCAAGGTGTGGAAAATTCCTCAGCAAGATTGTTTTCTAACCCCTCTGGTGATTTTGGTTCTTTGGTTAATGATAGAGTGGTTGATGGTAATTGGGAAAATGGCGAGGAGTTGGGTAAAACTTGGGAAAGTCGCAATGTTTTTAGTTATGGAAGAAAGGATAAAGGACAAGCTAGGCCGGAGGTTTTGCAGACATTATTAAAAACGAGCGATCGCATTGTTCAAGAAATAGATTCTGTTGAATATGGTTTAACTGATATTCAGGAATATTATGCCAATACTGGAGGTTTAAAAAAAGCGGCTGAACAACAAAGCGGGAAAAAAGTTACAGCTAGTTTTGTGGAAAGTTTTTCTAAGGATACCACCCCTAGAAATTTAGATGATTTGTTAAGAATGGAGTACCGAACTAAGTTATTAAATCCTAAATGGGCGGAAGCAATGGCTAACCAAGGTTCTGGTGGTGCTTTTGAAATTTCCCAACGAATGACGGCTTTAATAGGTTGGGGTGGAACTGCTGATTTTCGAGATCATTGGGTTTATGAACAAGCTGCGGATACTTATGCTTTAGATGCAGAAATGGCGGAAAAGTTACGCAAAGCAAACCCGGAAGCTTTTAGAAATATTGTTAGTAGAATGTTGGAAGCACACGGGCGCGGTTTATGGAATGCTGATGGTAATAGGTTGGAAAAATTGCGTCAGTTGTATGAATTGAGTGATGAACAATTAGAAGGTGTGACAGTTTAGAAAATTCAAGATTCAAATTTTAAACTGTAGGTTGGGTTAAGCACCACGCAACCCAACACATTTACAGTACAATTAAATTGATAAATCAAATAAAAACATCATGAAATTTATCATTACTATGTTTCAAGATGAAGATGGGATGTTTATTGTTGAATGTCCCTCTATTCCTGGTTGTGTCAGTCAAGGAATAACTGAAGCAGAAGCACAGGAAAATATTCAAGAAGCTATTAGGGAATGTTTAGAAGTTAGGTTAGAAAAAGGGATGCCTTTAACAGTAATAACTCGTGAAGTGGAAGTGTATATATAATGCCATCTGTACCAATATTAAAACCTGCGGAGGTTATTAAAACTTTTACAAAACTTGGCTGGGAAGTTTCTCGTCAACGCGGAAGTCATATTATTATGACCAAAGAAGGACATCCTGCTACTCTTTCTATCCCTAATCATAATCAAGTAGCGCGGGGTACTTTACGCAGTCTTATTTCTAAAGCAGGAATAACAGTAGAAGAATTTATAGAAATGTTGGAGAATTAAGATTATGATCGTAGGTTGGATTAAGCAACGCGCAACCCAACCAAATGTTTTATCTAACAATCAGTTGACTTTAATCTAGGGTTCAAATTTGTAATTCAAACCCTGGTAAAACATCTTCCCCGGAAAGTACAGCAGAAAGTTGGACAATTTCTACAGGTTTTCCACTTCTATAAATTTCTACTTCTTTATCCTGTGGGTTAATTCACCAACCCAAACGCAAACCATTATCTATATATTCCTGCATTTTTTCTTGCAGAGTTTTCAATCTATCGGTTTCTGATCTCAGTTCAATGATAAAGTCTGGTGTAAGTGGGGGAAATTTCTTTCGTTCTTCTTCTGTTAATGCTTCCCAGCGTTCTAATTTTATCCAAGCAACATCAGGTGAACGTTTTGCACCATTGGGAAGTCGGAATATTGTTGAGGAACTAAATACTATCCCTAATTTTGTTTGGTAATTCCACAGACTGACTTTAAAATTTAAGTCGGCTTCACTACGGCCGCTTTCTCCTCCTACTGGTGGCACAATAATTAACTCTCCTTCTGCATTTAGTTCTAAGCTTACATCTTTATTGGCCATACAGAGTTGGTAAAATTGTTCATCTGTAAGGCGAATAATTGGATCTAGGTTTAAGGTGACTGTGTTCATTTAACTACTCTTAGCCTTTAAGTAATATGTTTTTTGATGTAAAAACCTCAAGTAGATTTTTTCCGTTCTAATTTTCAAGGGTTATGGATATTACAATCTTATCAAGAATCATCTGTTAAAATAATTCTATAATACAATCTCTCAATATTTCTATCAAATCTTCCTTACTCACTTTATTATCAGCAACCTGCATTGTTAATTGATATGCTTCCTCTGGTGTCATATTCAAATCATAATCATTGATATTTAAAAACGTCACCATCACATCAAAAGCTGTGCGTTTATTACCATCTACAAAAGCATGATTTTTACAAATGTGAAATAAATATGCTGCTGCTTGTTCATAAATTGTTGGATGTAATAATTCACCTCCAAAACTTACTTGAGGTTGGTAAATTGCAGAATCTAATAAACCTTTATCGCGGATACCTTCTGATCCACCATATAGGTTAATCTGTTTTTTATGTATACTTAATACATCTTCTTTATTAATGAATTTAGGATTATGCCAGTTTTCTATACACATAATCCCATTTTTTTGTAGATGCTAAAGAAATTAACATGGCTTCTGATTCTTGAGGTGTTATATCTCCTAAGTTAAAAGCATTAATTTCTTCTTCAGATAGTGCTTTAATTTGTAAACTAGCTTTAATTAGTGATTGTATCAGGTGTTTTTTTGTTTCTAAAATAAGGAAATTCTCATCCTTGATATCACTTCTATTTACCGAAAAATGTTCTGTTTTTTTGTAAAACTTGACAGCATCCAAGGTCATTCTTTTAATGGATTCTTTATCAGAATCTTCTATAAAAAAATACAAATATTTATCTAATATACCCTTGAGGATAAAATTAAGTCTTACAAAGAGTTTAATGTCTAATTCTCCCTGTTCTTTTTTTGCTTGAAATTTATCTGAAATTTTATTATAATTAGTAATTTTTTGGTACAATTCCATCAAATCATCAACACGCTGACGATACGAATCAATCATTCCTATAAGTAAAGAATATTCAGCTTTATTCAGTCCTTGATCAAAATCAGCTAATTTATCTTGAATGTTGTCAATCATCTGTTGTGGGAATGTAAAGCTGTATACCATACCTTATCTACCTTTATGGTGACATTATGTGCCTTCCTAAAACTATTTTAACTCAAAAATACATAATCTTGAGTCCTAAAATCAGTATTTTGACAAAATTGGCAATAAATCTATTATAATAAAACATAAAAATATGTACTAAACCCATTTTAATATATGATCGCAAATCACGATATTTACATCACTCCCGAACAATATTTAGCACTGGAAGAAAAAAGTCCCGTCAAACATGAATACATCAACGGTTACATCTACGCAATGGCTGGTGCGTCAGATCCTCATATTACAGTAACAGGTAATATTTTTACTCTCATTCGGAATCACATTCGTGGTAGTGGATGTCGAGTTTTTTTTACTGACATGAAAACCAGAATAGAAACCATCAATCGTTTTTACTATCCTGATGTGATGGTTACTTGTGATGAAAGAGATAAAGGATTATTAAATTATAAAAAATTCCCATGTTTAATTATTGAAATATTATCTGATTCTACAGAAGCATTTGATCGGGGTGATAAATTTAAAGACTATCAAAATATCGAAACTTTACAAGAATATGTTTTAATTGATGTCAAAAAACATCAAGTAGATTGTTTCCGACGGAATGATCAAGGTTTATGGGTATTACAATCTTATACACAATCATGTTTTGAACTGCAAAGTATTAATTTTCAGGGAAATATGAATTATTTATATGAAGATGTAAGTTTTTTGTAGTAGATATCTACCGGGCGATATTTTCCACTACCTTCAATCTACCTTAACCCAAAAACACAAGCGTATAACTTAAATCCTTGCTAAACTAAATTTACAAATGTTCATAATCATAGATAAAAACCAATCATAATATATGATTTCAACTAATACACCCTCTAAACCTAGACAAAATTCCGCATTTAAACACCTCATGTCTATCCATTGGTGGATGTCAATTGGTTATTTAATCCTATTTTTAACTGGTACAATTATGTCCAGGTTGCCAAGAGAGGTTTTTATTCGTCCTTCTCTTTACGATTTTCACAAATCAATTGGTGCTTTAACAATGGCCATTCTCACTTGGAGAATTTTAGTATTGTTGCGGGTTTGGTGGCGCAAATATACAAAAAAATTTCCTAAATTCACTACCGAATGGTTTCAAACTGTCGCCCTTCATACCAGTTTGTATATCTTTATGTGGGTTGTTCCTGTTACGGGTTTCTTACTTTCTAATTCTTTTAAAAGTAATAATGTTAAAGTTTTTGGTATTCTGTTACCTGATATGTTTCCCCAAAATTCGGCAATGGTGGAAGTCGGTAGAAGTTTACATTTTTGGTTAGCTTACACATTTTTGGCTTTTATTATTCTACACTCAATTCAACAAAAAAAAGTAGTGCGATCGCTTTGGCGTAAATTTACCAAAACTATCACACTTGGGAATAATTTATCTAGTAACTAATGACGCAAGTTTTCTGAGTTTTACAATTATCAGTTATCAGTGAGAATAGGGTATAGGAAGGAAGGAAAGCAACTCCTGACTCTTGACTCCTTACATAATTAGCTGATTATTGTTCATGTTCCTGTTGATTATTATGTATCGTGTTATCTGCTTCCAATAACCTAGACATAAATACATCTGGTTTTCTACTCATTACAGATATCACTTTATCAATAGCAATGACTTCACTGATTTTCACCACCATTTCCCACAAAGTATCTTCTTCTGTCTCTTTGTTGTGCGTTCTGTGTTTAAACCACAATAAGTCATCTACAACCCCGATAATTGTTGCCAAATACCATTTATCTCTGATTAACAACCATATCTCTTTCTCTATGTAGGTTTGCAGAATAGATTTCATGATGGTTTAGATAACAAAAACTTATTGCGCTACATAGTATGCTGATGGGACAGAAAACGCAATAGTATATTTACTTATCTTTTCGTATGAAAAATAACATTTATGTGTTAACAAAAATATGTATATTTTGAAACACTCACTGATTAGATTTAGTCCAGAAGTTGAGAAAAATCCCATATTTATTCTTTGTTAAGAATTATCAACTATCAACTATCAACTGTCAACTATCCAAGTTACTTAGTAATTGCCGAATTACATTAGCATCTTCGGCTTCAGGAACTTTAGTTAAATAAATTTGCAGATCCTCTACTGCTTGGGTAAAGTAACCAAGTTGATAATAAAGCAAACCTCTGTCTCTTAATTCTAAACTCACACCAGGAAACAACAACAAAATTCTTTCTACCACAGATAGGGTTTTTTCTAAATCTTGGCGATTTAAATAAATATACTTCAAATTTGTCAGCATCCTCGCCAAAAACTGCCGCTTACTAACCACAGCTAAAAATTCTGGTTGTAATGTCACCGATTGCTGATAAATTTGAGATAGTCTTTCTTGACAGTCTTGAGGAAACATCACCTCACCACCATTAAAAGCATCCACAAAAATCTCAATGTCTGCAATATCGGGACGGATTAAAAAATGTCCAGGCATTCCTATGCCCACCATTGGAAAGTCAATGCGTTTTCCTACCTCCATGTAAACTAACGCTAAAGTAATAGGAATCCCGGTTTTGCGTTCTATGACATCATTAAAAAAACTATTACGCGGATCATAATAATCAATTTTATTACCTGTAAAACCTAATTCATCGTATAAATACTGGTTTATACTTTGAATCATCCGCAGTGGATAGCGGGAAGATGGTAAACGCTCCTCTAAATCTGTTGCCATTGTATCTAGGGCGTTTAAGTATTCTTCTGGATCAAGATTGGGATATTCTTCCTGGGCGATATATAAAGCAGCCCTGGCCAGGTTGATAGACTCGTCAGGTTGCTGGATTTCTTGGTAAAAATATTGACGTGCTGACGAGAAGTTCATAAGCAGTAGGTATGAGGCGACATACTCTTATTTTAAGGCAATTGAGGCAGTTGGGAGCGATCGGATCTCAAAATCGTATTTTTACCAGTTGTTTCATTAGACATCTCCAGAAAAGAAATTATGGAACTTATTTATGGGGGCAGGGCGAAGCTTATGGGATATCTAGATGTCTGATTTTTCCGTTAAATTATCGCCCATAAGCTTCGCCACTACAACTTATGACAAATTAATACATTCTATTGTGGAGATGTCTATTACTTGATCATGTATGATCAACATATACCAAATATACTAAAATAAGATTTTTGTCTAGTTCTCCACATCTGTCAACTTATGAAATTACCTGACTTAAACACTGAAACTATAGATCGTATTATCGAAATGGCTTGGGAAGATAGAACCCCATTTGAAGCTATAGAAGCACAATTTGGACTTTTAGAAAAACAGGTAATTGCCTTGATGAGAAGAGAAATGAAATCTTCTAGTTTCCAGATGTGGAGAGAAAGAGTTACTCAACGCAAAACTAAACATCTGCAAAAGCGAGAATTTATTGCAGGTAGGTTTAAATCCCAAAATCAAAGAACATGAAATACAGCTTTAAAAGGGGGGGTTGTGGTTATCTTCGCGGTTTTGAAACCTTAACCGAAAATAGTTGTATCATATACCCTATTTCATTTCCTGACTAATTAAATCAATTATTTCTAAAATATTCCTACAAACACTTGCATAAACATTAGTTTCTTGCTCGATATGGACATGATGAGGAAAAGTTGGTAAGTTGGGAAAATGCTCTACATTATCCCATCTTTTTCTTAACTGGGTTCTAGTACCATCCATCCATTGATAGCGATAGGTTTCTGTAATACATTTATCTCCCTGTACTTTAAAAAATTCCACCACTTCTAAAAAGTCACCATTCGTTAAATTCAATCTTGCCCGAAAATAACCTTGATCAGATAATGCTCTTTCTTTGACAATATCAATTTGAGCAATTATCGAACTGGTAATTAGTTTAGCTTTTATTTCTGTAAAATAATCCTCAACAATCATATTCAAATTAAGATTGAAGTAACGCTAAACGACTTTGTAAATCAGACCACATTTGATAAAAAGCACTCCATTCCACAAAATCTACTTCATCTCCTAATTGACCTGCTTTAAATTGCTGATAAAACTCCGCAGATGATAATTGATACTGTTGTTCAAATACTTGCAAATCTGTTTCTAATTCTCTGATTTGCTGTTTAATATGTTCTCTTTCTTGATGAATAATTTTTCTAAGTGATGAAGCTAAAATATCACTATATCCTCCTTGTTGAGACAGTGTTTCTAGGACTTTTAATTGATTGATTATTTCTGTTTGAGTTGTCATGATTAATAAAACTCCAAATATATAAGGGTTTAGCAATGCTAAACCCCTATCTAATAATTTTTAATTATAGTTCTTCCTTATCTCCATAATCATAACAAGTCTAAAATATTTTGTCAACCCCCCCATATTCTCTGTTCGCGTTTTTGTCAGAATCAGGATAACCAGGATTTAAGGATTTACAGGATGGTTTTTGTGGGTGTGAGCATTTTAGTTGTAAGCTGTGTCAAACTACATCATAAACATATCACATATATTTAATATTTAACGCATCCTACTTAAATCATCCTGTTCATCCTCTAATCCTGGACATTCTGATTCTGACAAGGAATATTCATTTAACACTCTTTGGCTCTTACTAATATAAGGGTTTAGCATTGCTAAACACCTACGTATAAAACGAGTCATTTATATTTATATTGTTATTGAATAATACAGATATATTAATTTAACATTCTTGGGTGAATGGCGATGGCGAAACGCCCGCCGTAGGCGATAAGCGAAGCTTAAGCCTTCGGCTATCGCATTTTAAAATTTACTAATGCAGCCCAGATCACCTACTCCTTCAAGAAGTCGGGGATCTACTTTTGGATCTAGTTTTAATAATGAATTTAAGGCAAAGATGGGATCATTCAGTGCTAACCTAAAAGATGATATTGCTTGATCTTAGGTCTTTGAAGACCAACTCTGAAAAATAGCTTCATTCATTAGGCGCAGCATGGTCACCACCGCAGAAAAAACAAACATAGGTTACATTACCCAAGTAATTGGTCCGGTTGTAGACGTTAAGTTCCCCGGCGGTAAACTACCCCAAATCTACAACGCTTTGACCATCAAAGGCACTAACGAAGCTGGACAAGAAATCAACCTCACCGTTGAAGTACAGCAGCTTTTAGGCGATAACCAAGTTAGAGCCGTTGCGATGAGCAGCACCGACGGTTTAACCCGTGGTTTAGAAGTTGTTGACACCGGCGCACCCATCAGCGTACCCGTAGGTAAGGCTACATTAGGACGTATTTTTAACGTTTTAGGCGAACCAGTAGACAACCAAGGTCCTGTAAACAACTCCGAAACTTTACCCATTCACCGCGAAGCTCCCAAACTCACAGAATTGGAAACCAAACCTTCTGTGTTTGAAACCGGGATCAAGGTTGTGGACTTGTTAACTCCCTACCGTCGTGGTGGTAAAATCGGTCTGTTCGGCGGTGCTGGTGTTGGTAAAACCGTGATCATGATGGAATTGATCAACAACATCGCTACTCAACACGGTGGTGTGTCTGTATTCGCTGGTGTAGGTGAAAGAACCCGCGAAGGTAATGACCTCTACAACGAAATGATCGAATCTGGGGTTATTAACAAAGATAACCTCAACGAATCTAAAATTGCTCTCGTTTATGGTCAAATGAACGAACCACCCGGAGCTAGAATGCGGGTTGGTTTGTCTGGTTTGACAATGGCTGAATACTTCCGTGATGTGAACAAGCAAGACGTACTGTTGTTTGTTGACAACATTTTCCGGTTCGTACAAGCTGGTTCTGAAGTATCTGCGCTGTTGGGACGGATGCCTTCTGCGGTAGGATATCAGCCCACTCTCGGTACTGACGTAGGTGCGCTACAAGAGCGTATTACCTCCACAACCGAAGGTTCTATTACTTCTATTCAAGCTGTATATGTACCTGCGGACGACTTGACCGACCCCGCACCTGCTACAACCTTCGCTCACTTGGACGGTACAACAGTATTGTCTCGTGGTTTGGCAGCTAAAGGTATTTACCCTGCGGTAGATCCTCTGGGTTCTACTTCCACAATGTTGCAACCCAATATTGTAGGTAAAGAACACTATGATACTGCACGTGCTGTTCAGTCTACCTTACAACGTTACAAAGAATTACAAGACATCATTGCTATCTTAGGTCTAGATGAATTGTCTGAAGAAGACCGTCTCACCGTAGCACGCGCTCGTAAGATTGAGCGTTTCTTGTCTCAGCCCTTCTTCGTAGCAGAAGTATTTACCGGTTCTCCTGGTAAATATGTGAAATTGGAAGACACCATCAAAGGTTTCCAAAGAATTTTATCTGGTGAATTGGATGATCTGCCAGAGCAAGCTTTCTACTTGGTAGGCGATATCAACGAAGCGATCGCTAAAGCTGAAAAGCTCAAAGGTTAATAGGTAATGGGTAATAGGTAATGGGTAATAGGTAATGGGTAATGGGTAAGAAATTCTCCCAACTACCAATTACCAATTACCAATGACCAATCACCAATCACCAATAATTAAGTAGAAACTAAAAGAATATGACTCTGACCGTTCGTGTAATTTCCCCAGACAAAACTGTTTGGGATGCTCCCGCTGATGAAGTAATTTTACCTAGCACTACAGGTCAGTTGGGTGTTTTAAGTGGACACGCTCCCATGTTGACAGCATTGGATACAGGTGTAATGCGGGTTCGTGCTAACAAAGCTGCCAACTGGCAAGCGATCGCTCTTTTGGGTGGTTTTGCTGAAGTTGATGAAGATGAAGTTACCGTTCTGGTGAATGGTGCTGAACGTGGGGACGCTATTAATTTAGACGAAGCCCGCACAGCTTTCAACCAAGCTCAAACCAAATTAAACCAAGCTCCCGCAGGGGATAGACAAGCTCAAATTCAAGCTACACAAGCATTTAAACGCGCACGCGCTCGTTTTCAAGCTGCTGGCGGTTTGGTGTAAGTCAATCCTGAAATGGACGATAAATAGGGTAGGCAATTAGCCTACCCTTGTTTATTTTTTGATTATGATGTTTAAAAATATAATAGACCTGTCCGAAAATTAAAAAGGCAGTCTGTGTATGGCTTTGAGGATGTTCTCATTTCAGCCAGACTTGACGTAATCATGAGGGCTAGAGATAGTTACTGTTAGAGGTTGTTTGAAAAGTTTTAGATGGTGACTTTATACACTTGCAGATCCCCCCTAACCCCCCTTAATAAGGGGGGAACTAGAATTAAAGTCCCCCTTTTCAAGGGGGATTTAGGGGGATCTAAAATTTTTGATACATCATGAGGGACTTTTCAAACATCCTCTTACTCATGTTGCTCTCTTGGTGCTGTCTATTCACTATTCACAGCTTATACTGAGAGAGCTTTTTTACTGCCTATCCGACTTTTCAAACATCCTCTAATAGAGAATTAAAATCTATATAGGCATGACGTTAATTTGTCACCAATGATTAAAATTCGTAATTCAGACGTTGTTTTGAGTAAATACCTATGACTATTGCAGTTACAGAAAATATTCAATCGCTTCATGATGTAGAGACAAAGTTAGGGCTGCGGCGATCGCATGATCCAGACTTCTTCATGGAATGGTGTAGAGATTTTGAAGAATTAGAAGATACTGAAAAAACAACTCTAGATCGGATCAAAGGGTCTTATGTATATCATATTAATCAAGGCTTTTTGTCCGAGGGGACGGTAAATTTGTTGATGGTTTCACCATTACTATTTTTGGCAGGTTTTCTGGAATCACCTTTTAGTTTGCGAAGTGAGCAGTCAGTTGAGATTAACGATTATAATGGTAGTGTTACTTATCACGGAAGAATTGATGCTTTAGTTTTGAATAATAACTTATGGATAGTTTTAGTTGAAGCAAAGCGTTCTAGTTTTTCATTTTTAGTGGCAGTACCACAAGCTCTTACCTACATGACAGCAAGCCCGAATGGTGATAAACCAACCTATGCACTCGTCACCAACGGCGATCATTTTATGTTTGTGAAGCTGCAACAATCGCAATACGATCTTTCTGATGATTTTTCACTTTTTAAGCGATCAAGTAATGAACTCTATCGCGTGCTGCAAATTCTAAAATCCTTCCAGAATCTATAAATAATGAATTTGAACACGGATTAAATGGGTTACACAGATTTCATGGATTTTCTGGGATTAAGAGTTATTAAGGTATTTTATTAGTAGAAGGTTATATGATTAAAATAAGTAAAATCCGTGAAATCTTTTAATCCGTATAATCCGTGATTCAGAGGTTGTTTTAATATTAACTTAACTATTAGTTGTTGAAGAGATTGTGACAGTTTTAGATGGTGCTTTTCCGTCTTTTAGTAAAGAGATAACTGGTAAACAGATCACAGGACAAAACAAGGAATTATTGCGTCATTGGTTTACCCATGCGACGGTAGCTGAAGCCTATGGACTTAACGCCGAAGACATAGCCGAAGTTGAGAATTGGTATGCGCGTAGATATCCAAAATTATCTCAAGCTCAGAAAGCCAACCTGCGGAAACTACAACATTTGAACACGGATTAGGCAGATTACACAGATTGCACGGATTAAATTGCGTGTGGTAAGCTGTTACACAGCTAAATTGTATAATCCTAATATTCTGAACTCTTGTTTAACAGGCAAGATGCCTGTTCCACTTATACAAATTAAATGCACAACAGCTTAGTGACAGACATCAAAATCAGCGCAATCCGTAAAATCCGTAAAATCCGTGTTCTAACAGATTAAAATCAGCGTAATCCCATCTAATCCACGTTTCAACTACTATGCCCCTCAAACATGAAGACATCACCCAAAAAATAATCGGCGCATCCTTTGAAGTGCATAAGTTTCTCGGTAACGGATTCCAAGAAGTAATTTATCAACGCGCCCTAGCCTACGAATTTCATCAAGCAGGATTAAACTTTGCCAGAGAAATCGAACAGCAAATATATTACAAAAACCTACCCGAACCCATCGGCACACGCCGCGCTGATTTTGTGGTTGAAGAAAAAATATTAGTCGAACTAAAAGCCACCAAACAACTAGAAGATGTCCACTTTGCCCAAGCCCTAAACTACCTCAAAGTCTATAAACTCGAAGTCGGACTATTAATTAACTTCGGAAGCAAAAGTTTAGAATTTAAAAGGCTGATACGAACATAAAACATCTGAACACGGATTACACAGATTTTAATTACCTCATCTAATCCGTCGATAAAAGCTAGTAAGGTTTTGCAGAATTACCAAAGGTTATTTCCCCCATGCCAACAAAAAAACAGATCCCCGGTTTCTTCAAGAAACAGGGGATCTAAATCACCTAAATCATCTAAATCATCTAAATCATCTAATAATTATCCTTAACCAGCAGCTACCATTTCTTTTTCCAGACGTTCCAATCTTTCAGCTAATAATTGCTCTAAAGTAATTAAAGCCTTGGTAAAACCGTCAATACCTTCAGAAAGTTTATCAGATGCCATCCGATCGCCAGCGTGCATCTTATCAAAAGTGGCTTTATCAACAGAGATTTTTTCAATAGATAAACCTGCAACCTTAGCAGGATCAAGTTTGCGGGGTAATTCACCCACAGTATTTTGCAATTCTGATAATAAACCAGGAGAAATAGTCAACAAATCACAACCAGCTAACTCTGTAATTTCGCCAATGTTACGGAAACTAGCACCCATAACTTCAGTCTTATAACCAAACTTTTTGTAGTAGTTATAAATCTTGGTTACAGACAATACACCAGGGTCTTCTGCGGAAGGATAGCTATCCCGTCCGGTATCTTTCTTGTACCAGTCAAGAATACGACCCACAAAAGGAGAAATCAGAGTGACACCAGCTTCAGCACAGGCGATCGCTTGGTGAACACCAAACAACAAAGTTAAGTTACAGTGAATACCTTCTTTTTCCAAAATTTCCGCAGCCTTGATACCTTCCCAAGTCGCAGCAATTTTAATCAAAACCCGTTCCTTAGAAATACCCGCAGCTTTATATTGAGCAATCAAATCTCTAGCTTTAGCCACTGTAGCATCAGTATCATAGGATAACCGTGCATCTACTTCAGTAGAAACACGACCGGGGATGATTTGCAGAATTTTCAAACCAAAAGAAACCGCCAAACGGTCAAAAGCTAAAGAAACTACCTCGGCTTGGGTAGCCTTAGTACCAGCATCTTTTTTCGCTTTAATTAAAGTTTGGTCAACAATATCTTGATATTCCGGCATTTGTGCCGCCGCAGTAATCAAAGAAGGATTGGTAGTAGCGTCCTGGGGTTTAAACTTTTCAATTGCTTGGATATCTCCAGTATCCGCCACAACAACGGTTACTTCCCGCAACTGTTCCAGTAAATTTTTAGCCATAACATACTCCGTAAATTTTTTTGGTGTAGGATTTACCAATCCCCAATTATTTAAACTCTTTGATCTTGCATACGATTCTGATTTTGGCAACTTTTCTTAATAATTGCCTAACCTTACTTGACTAAATCATTCCTCTCAGGTGTGCAGTTGCCAACTTTTTTTGATTTATTAACCGCAAAGTACGCAAAGTACACAAAGGAAGAGAAGGAATGAAGTTGAGAATTTTTGAGCAGGAAGAGAAAAGTTCCAGCCTCAGCCCTATTTTAAACGTCTCAAGCTGTAATAGGCTGTCCAATAGAATGCACTTTGATTAAACTGGTTGTTCCTGACATACCAATTGGTACTCCAGAGGTAATTACAACTTTGTCACCTTTTTTCACAAAACCCTTTTCTACCACTGTGTTAACCACATTGGTAAACATCTCCTCTGCATGGTGAACAGGGTTGATTAACAAAGGTTCTACACCCCAAGATAAAGCCAACTGACGATAGGCAATGGGTTCAGAAGTCAGGGTAATAATTGGTGTCAGAGGACGATATTTAGAAATCAATCTAGCCGTATTTCCAGAAGTTGTATTACAAAGAATCGCCTTAGCACCTGTTTCATAAGCAATGCGACAAACCGCTTGGGCAACTGATTCTGTAACACTCAGACGACCGGCTTCATGATTCCAGGTATGTTTAGCACCCGCTTGCAATGCTTTTTCCGTTTGCAAAGCGATATTGTGCATTGTTTGTACCGCCGCAATGGGATATTCACCCACGGCAGTTTCTCCCGACAACATCACCGCATCTGTACCATCCAAAATGGAATTAGCCACATCCGTTGCTTCGGCGCGAGTGGGGTCAGGGGCGCTAATCATCGACTCTAACATCTGCGTAGCTGTAATCACAGGCTTACCAATGAAATTACAGAGACGAGTGATATCTTTTTGAATTAGTGGCACTTGGTGAATGGGCATTTCTACTCCCAAATCACCACGGGCAATCATAATCGCATCAGCAACTTCTAGGATGTCATTTAACTGGGCGACAGCTTCCGGGCGTTCAATTTTGGCAATCAGACGGATTTTAGAACCAGCAGCTTCAATCATGCGTTTTGCCGGTTCTAGGTCTGCGGGCGATCGCACAAAAGAAACCGCTACCCAGTCTACACCCAATTGAATCCCAAACCGTAAATCCTGCAAATCCTTTTCTGTAATGGAACTCACAGGTAAAGGAGTCGCAGGTAAATTTACACCCTTATGAGAAGAAATCAACCCCCCAATATCCACATGAGCGCGAATTTTATCAGCATCACGACTGGTTACAGTTAACTTCACCCGACCATCATTAATCATAACTGGTTCACCAGGTCGGATCATTGCAAATAAAGTAGGTAGAGGTAGGGGAAGTTCATCAATATTTTCCCCCTTTTCCTGTAACAGAAAAGTCACCTCACTCCCAGCTTCCAGCATCAAACCTTCCGGTGGTAACTTCCCCAAGCGAATTTTCGGACCACACAAATCCTGCATAATCGCAATGGGTCTTTTTAACTCATCACTAATGCGTCGTAAATGGTGAAAAGTTTGAGCGTGAGCTTCATAAGCACCATGCGAGAAATTCAACCGAGCCATATTCATTCCCGCTTCCACCAAAGCTTGCAGCTTTTCCGGTGCAGCAGTAGCAGGACCAACAGTACAGATAATCTTGGTTCGACGCATCATACAAAGTAGGGGGTAACGGTCTAGGTAGTGCAACCTCGTTAAGCCCATACTGGGGACTGGGGATTGGTGATTAGTGACTGGTGACTGGGAAGAGATGGGGAGGTAGGGAGGCAGAGAAATTTTAGATTTTAGATTTTAGATTTTAGATTTTAGATTTTAGATTGGAGATAACAAAAACAATCCAAAATCCAAAATAGCCCAGTCCCCAATCACCAGTCACCAGTCCCCAATCACCTATTTGCCATTGACAACATCAAATCAACAACACGGTTAGAGTAACCCCATTCGTTGTCATACCAAGAGACAACTTTAAAGAAGTTAGAATTTAATTCAATTCCTGCACCTGCATCAAAAATGCTAGAGTGGGCATCACCTTGAAAATCTGTAGAAACTACTTCTTCATCGGTATAACCCAAAATACCTGCTAACTCACCCTCAGCAGCTTTTTTCATTGCTGCACAAATTTCTTTGTAACTTGTAGATTTGACAGTTTTGAAAGTTAAGTCAACTACCGAAACATCAGGGGTAGGAACTCTAAAAGCCATCCCTGTTAACTTACCTTTCAACTCTGGTAAAACCAAAGCCACAGCTTTAGCCGCACCAGTGGAAGAAGGAATAATATTTTGAGCCGCACCTCTACCACCGCGCCAGTCTTTTTTACTTGGTCCGTCTACTGTAGGTTGAGTAGCAGTCATCGCATGAACTGTAGTCATCAAACCTTCAGCCAAACCAAAGTTATCATTAATAACTTTAGCAATTGGCGCTAAACAATTTGTAGTACAACTAGCATTGGAAACAATTAAATCCTTTGCAGGATCATAGGATTGATGGTTTACACCCATCACCATTGTTTTCACTTTTTCAGGATCTTTTGTAGGTGCAGAAATCACAACTTTTTTTGCACCAGCTTTTAAGTGATTTTCCGCCCCAGCATAATCAGTGAAAAGTCCTGTAGATTCCACAACATAATCTACACCTAATTTACCCCAAGGTAATTCTGCGGGATTTCTGACAGAAACACAGGGGATAAAATGCCCATCAATTACCATGCCATCTTCCCTAGCTTCCACCTTACCTTTTAACTTACCGTGTGTGGAGTCGTACTTTAAAAGATAAGCCAAATTATCCGGTGGTACTAAGTCATTAATCCCCACAAATTCAATGTTAGGATTATTAATACCCGCACGGAGTACCAAACGACCGATCCGCCCAAAACCGTTAATAGCGACTTTTAACTTAGCCAAAATTTAACCTCCTGTTTGTAGAGATTTAACCAGAGAAAATTGGCCAGATTAATTCTACTCTGACTTAGCTGATTCTTACAGTAAAAAAAGTCATAAAGCTAATTTAATCAGTATATTTTAATGTTTGGAAATTGGTGACTGGGAAAAATTACGAATTACGAATTACGAATTACTTAACAGCACTCGTTAAAATACCCATAATTTTACCAACATCATTTAAAAAATACTCAGCCAAATCAATTTGTACCCGTTCACCTGATAACTTTAAAAACTTCCAAATTTCCCCAGTGGTCACTACACCATAAATTTCTGTAATTTCATTTTCTTCTCTTTCATTAAATAATTTAGCAGCATACATTTCTGCTATACATTGACCTAAACCGCCTTTAATATTTTCATTTTTGGCTTCAACAACTAAAATTACCGGGGCATTAATCAATAAAAATTCAGGAGAACGACTAATAATAAAATCACAATTACCAGTTTAACCCTGACTAGAATCAACATTAAATTCTACACCAGAAAACAAACTAATTTCCTGATTTTTCTTTTTAGTTAACTCCAATAAAATAGGTTTAATAATCATCTCAGAACGAGATTTTTCTGTATTACTAGCCAAAGCAAAGGAACATGATAAGCTAAAGCTTCCTGTAAATAATCACTGATTTGTAATGGTGCAAATTCAGCAAAAATATTATCTCTCGTAGAAATTTTGAGATTCAGGTTTTTCTTAACAGCTTCTAAAGTAAAATCACTGTAAGACATAAAATCATCCTATTGGATTTTTCCAACTTCAGAATACAATAATAATCAAATAATATCATGTCTGTTTAGTAATTAGTTATTAGTTATTAGTTATTAGTTATTAGTTATTTTTCCCAATCACCAGTCACCAGTCCCCACCCCAGTCACCAGTCCCCAATCACCAATACCTGATAAAATTCTCAAGCACCATAGTTAACTCATCCCTATGTCAACTGACTGGAAAACTGTTAAAACCTACGAAGATATTCTGTATCAAAAAACCGATGGTATCGCTAAAATCACCATCAACCGTCCCCACAAACGCAATGCTTTCCGCCCAAAAACTGTCTTTGAACTTTATGAGGCTTTTTGTGATGCTCGTGAAGATACTAGTATTGGTGTAGTTCTATTTACGGGTGCAGGACCTCACACAGATGGAAAATATGCTTTCTGTTCCGGTGGTGATCAAAGTGTACGCGGACAAGCTGGTTATGTTGATGATGAAGGGATTCCGCGCTTAAATGTGCTAGATTTACAACGTTTGATCCGTTCTATGCCTAAAGTAGTGATTGCTTTAGTCGCTGGTTATGCTATTGGTGGTGGTCATGTTTTACATTTAATTTGTGACTTAACCATAGCTGCGGATAATGCCATTTTTGGACAAACAGGACCAAAAGTAGGAAGTTTTGATGGTGGTTTTGGGGCGAGTTATTTAGCACGGATAGTTGGACAGAAAAAAGCACGAGAAATTTGGTTTCTCTGTCGTCAATATAATGCCGAACAAGCTTTAGAAATGGGATTAGTTAATACAGTAGTTCCTGTAGCAGAACTCGAAGCCGAAGGGATAAAATGGGCGCAGGAAATATTAGAAAAAAGTCCCATTGCCATACGTTGTTTAAAAGCAGCATTTAACGCTGACTGTGATGGCCAAGCAGGGTTACAAGAACTGGCTGGTAATGCAACTTTACTTTATTACATGACCGAAGAAGGTTCAGAAGGCAAACAAGCTTTCTTAGAAAAACGGACTCCCAATTTTCGGGACTTTCCTTGGTTGCCTTAACCATCCTCACAACCGCACCTGATCACAAGGTGCGATGCTAATAAGGCTTTATTAGAAACAAAATTGCAGCACCAAAAAATTTGCAAAGCTAACTAAATGCCAATGTTATATTTAGCAGTCTGATTGGGAAAAATATAATTAGAGTAGTCACCAAAAGTAGTAACCAAGTCTTAAACAACTATAACTTTAGTTTTTATCTCTGGTAATGAGGAAACAGATGTTTCAGCAACAGTTGTAAATTCTAGATTTTCTAAATCGGAATTGATATTAGCTGCAACGGGTAGGATAGGTACAATAGGTTTAGATAATGGTAAGCTCCAATTATCTTCTAAAGATTCCCATGTAGGAGCAAAGGCGGGGATCGCTAAAGAGCAAGCTTTCCAACCAGCTTGAACAGGTGCGCTTAATTGCTGACACATACCACCACGACGGCCTTCTGGTTGGTAATGACGACAATACCTACAGGCTGATGTTAAAGGGTTAATTGGCTTCATAATCTTGAGTCTTGAGTGGGAACGAAGGGTAATTATCACACTTAATATTTTCGTTCCCTGACAAAATGGGTATAAAAGCCAAGAAGTAATTATCTAATAAGGGTTTTAGGTATTTTTTTGAAAAAAAAATTTTTATTATGTTTTTATATTTTTGTCATATTTGTATATGATTAGTGAAGTGTCCACATACTTGTTTTTGCCTATAACGCATTGGGGATCAAAGGTAAAAAGTGAGATTTGGATGACACGAGCCTTTTAGATGTTGCATTTTGGCTATTCTTTGTTTCCTGCTTGATCAATGACAAATTTAGCGGCACAAGGAGAACAAACACCCCAGCGTTGGACTTCACCTGGTGGGGATGGGCATTGACATTGGGGGCAAAGAGGTAAGTTTAAGTTATGCGATCGCTCTTGTCTATTTCTAGCCCATTGTTCAAAAGCTGTCTGAGCATTTTTAGCACTAGCTTTAAGTTCAGGTTTGGAAATACCCACACCTACATCACCCAAATAACTAGGGTGTGCTTGGGGTGATAAAGTTTGTTGTGGGTTGTCTGGTAATGGTGTTTGTTTCCATTGGGCAGTAGAAAAGCGAATATCTATCAAAGGTGTAGATATCTCGTGATTCAACTTTTTATTTAACTTTAAAAGTAGATTTTTGCGTTGAAAAGTCAAATTTTGCGCCCAAGCTGCACTAGAAGTTGCTACCCACAAAACATCACGCTGAATCGACAAAGGGCGTGTTTGTGCAGCAACCTTAACCCCAACAACTTCTTGCCAACACTTGAGCAAGCGTGAAAAAGGTTGTTCCTGCCATTGGGCTTCCAGTTGGAGAATGCCTAA
Organism: Sphaerospermopsis kisseleviana CS-549; assembly: GCF_028329225.1. Classification (NCBI taxonomy): domain Bacteria; kingdom Bacillati; phylum Cyanobacteriota; class Cyanophyceae; order Nostocales; family Aphanizomenonaceae; genus Sphaerospermopsis; species Sphaerospermopsis kisseleviana. The sequence continues at coordinate 34,184 of NZ_JAQMTI010000318.1, forward strand.
AATATCATTAACAGATTTCAACGACATCTAGATTTGGGTTTGCTGAAAAAGTTATCTGTGTTCCCGCAGCGTGACGTAAGTCATGGGCTAGGAGATTAAGGAGTCAGGAGTCGTAGGGGCGAAGCATTCGGGCAACAAAATTATCAATTTTATCAACACGCTATTTTCCTGTCAGGGCGAAGCATTCGGGCAACAAATTATCAATTTTATCAACACGCTATTTTCCCGTAAGGGCGAAGCATTCGGGCGATCAATTCTCAATTTTGATCACAGGTTATTTTCCGAATGCCTGTCTGCCGACAGGCAGGCTTCGCCCCTACTTCGCCCCTACTTCACCCGTACAGGAGTCACTTGAATTTTTTACTGATAAAATTCATACAGCACTATCATATTGAAGGCATCCTGGCAATGAGTCAAAATCCCACAATTGATTCTGGTACTTCATCCGCTAAAACCTCTGGCTTACAACCAGCACTAGCAGCAGCACTAGGAAGTTTAGAAGTGCAGTTGGATCAAGAGTTAACTAGATACCGACGCGCACGCAATGGAGTGAGGCAAACGAAAAAAGTTAGTGTAGAAAATTATATTCCTCAGCCATCCCAAGAGTTAAATACCATAACTGAGACATTGGTAACAACTCAGCCATCAACGTCAGAATTTAAGAATAACTCAATTTTTCTAGAAAATTCTGTCTCAGATGTGGAAAAACAGGAACAAATCAATCATTTACCACTGTCTTCTGCCGAACAGTCTACCAAAATACAAACCCCACCACCGCCACCTGAGTCAAAGCCTATCAGTAGTATAGTACCGACAAAGCCCAAGGCTGAAGGTGAAACTCCTGTAGCGGCAAATCATACTCCCAAACACCCAGATGATTATTTAGAATCCAGTGAAGCACTGCTGCGAAGTCTCCAAGAAGAACAACCACCAACCAACAAATCAAGTAATTCTAACGACAGTTTACTGTCACCGTTGGGTATTGGTTCTATGCTGCTGCTGTTAGCTAGTTTAACTTTAGGCTATGTAGTATTTAATCCCCGAACTTTACCACAGTTGCATTTGAGCCAACTTTTTAACCGGATCTCCTCAAAAAATAGTGAAAATACTTATGTTCCGGCAAGTAATCCCTCACCTATAGCCCAACCAGAAATCACACCTATCCCCAAATATCCTAACTTGGCGGCTCGTGAGTTTCCACAGGTGAGAGATCCTAATGATGTAATAGGTTTAACACCGAAAGTTAAACCAACCCCGACAGCTAATCCCCAACCTATAGTCATCGAAACACCAATAAGTCCAGTAGTTCCACTAACTTCAGTCCCCAATGTTTCCGCCATACCCAAGCCCAAGGAAACTTTACCAGGACTGAATACAGAAATAAAACCATCAGCGGATGGGTACTATTATATTGTGGCTGATAATCAAGGCAATAATGCTTTAGCAAGTGCGCGGCAAGTTGTTCCTGATGCTTATTTATCAGATGGACAAAAGTATATTTATCTTGGTGCGTTGAAGACTGAAGAGGAAGCAAAACAACGTTTACAGCAACTACAGGCAAAAGGCATTAAAGCCCGTGTACAAAAACCATGATAGGTAATTGATAATTGATAATTGATAATTGATAATTGATAATTCAGAATTGATCATGGAAAGAAGCCTAAATTTGCTGGTTGCTAAAACCTGAATGGAGCATATTTAAGTATGGAAGTGATGAAGCGCATTTTGCGGGTAGTTCGTGCTAATGTTAACAGCTTGGTGAATGGTGCTGAAGATCCAGAAAAAGTTTTGGAGCAAACCTTTCTGGAAATGCAGTCAAATTTGGTACAATTGAGACAGGGAGTTGCTGGTGCGATCGCTACCCAAAAACGCACTGAACGTCAAGCACTTGCAGCAGAATCTCAATCCCAAGAATGGTATCGTCGCGCTCAACTAGCTCTCCAACAAGGTAACGAAGCTTTAGCACGGGAAGCTCTCACCAAACGCCAAACTTACCAACAAACGGCTACAGCTTTGTTTGAGCAAATAGAACAGCAAAAACAAGTAGTAGACAAGTTAAAACAGGATATGCGTAGTTTGGAGTTGAAAACCGCAGAAGTAAAAACTAAAAAAGATATGTACATTGCTCGCGCTCGTTCTGCTCAAGCTTCCTATAAACTTCAGGAAATGCTGAGTGAATTTTCTACTACATCTAGTCTGAGTGCATTAGAACGCATGGAAGATAAGGTGTTGCAGATAGAATCACAAGCAGAAGCAATTGGTCAACTGGGTAGTGATAATCTGGAAACAAGGTTTGCTAATTTGAATTCTATTAATAACAATGTCGATGTTGAACTGGCAGCAATGAAAACCCAAATGTTAAAGGAGGTAAATAACCAGCCGACAGAGATATAGCCTTTCAGTGCAGCAAGTAACCAAAACTCCAAGGTGAAAACTCCAAAGTGTTAAATGTGATGAGTTAATGTAGCTGAATTATAGGGTGATGATTCAGAATGGAGAGAGGAAACCAATCCAGACTGAAAAGATTAAATTGAAATAGGTAACTATTAAACAGTAAAAAACTTCACTGTCTAACAAATTGCGTAAACCTCAAGCATAAAAACAAGGAAAAACAAAGTTATGGGATTATTTGATCGGCTTAAAAGAGTAGTTAGTGCGAATGTTAACGATTTAATCAATAAAGCAGAAGATCCAGAAAAAATGCTGGAACAAGCCCTGTTGGAAATGCAGGAAGACTTGGTACAGTTACGTCAAGGTATTGCACAAGCCATTGCTGCCCAAAAACGCACAGATAAACAATACAATGAGGCTGTAAATGAAGTTAATAAGTGGCAACGTAACGCCCAACTAGCTCTGCAAAAAGGTGATGAAAACTTAGCCCGTCAAGCATTAGAGCGCAAGAAAACTTTTAATGATACTGCTACAGTATTAAAAGTCAGTTTAGATCAGCAGACTGTACAGGTGGAAACTCTGAAAAAGAATTTGATCCAGCTAGAGAGCAAAATTTCTGAAGCTAAAACCAAGAAAGAAATGCTCAAAGCGCGAATTACTGCTGCTAAAGCTCAGGAACAACTGGGTTCAATGGTTAGTGGGATGAGTACAAGCAGTGCCATGGCTGCTTTTGAGCGCATGGAAGAAAAGGTTTTGATGCAAGAAGCTCGCGCTCAGTCTACAGCAGAATTAGTAGGTGGAACTTTAGAAAGCCAATTTGCCCAGTTAGAAGGTAGTAGTGATGTTGATGATGAATTGGCAGCTTTGAAAGCAAGTATGCTACCACCAGCAGCACCTCAACCGCAACTACCCCCACAACAACAACCCACCAATACACAACAACCAACTACCACAGCTAAACCTGCGGAGCCAGTGGATGATCCATTAAAAGCTGACTTGGAAGCTTTAAAAAGACAATTAGATCAGTTGTAAGTTTTGCAGAAAACACATTTGAGAATATCCCACACCTCAAGGTTGTGGGATTTTGTTTCGTTGGGGACTGGTGACTGGTGACTGGGAAAGAAAATTTTAGATTTTAGATTTTAGATTTTAGATTGGAGTTAACAAAAACAATCCAAAATCCAAAATCCAAAATCCAAAATAAATAACTCCTGACTCCTGACTCCTGACTCCTGACTCCTGACTCCTTTTTACGATACAGTAATGTGTGTGTCAACTTGGAAGATGCCACCTAATGGAGACTTTAATGAGTAAGGGTGTAATAACTATCACTGACGCTGAGTTTGAAACTGAGGTTTTAAAAGCCGAGCAGCCTGTATTAGTTTACTTTTGGGCTTCCTGGTGTGGTCCTTGTCAATTGATGTCGCCAATGATTAGTTTAGCTGCTAATAAATACAGCGATCGCCTAAAAATTGTCAAGATGGAAATTGACCCTAACCCCCTAACTGTAAAACGGTATCAGGTGGAAGGTGTCCCTGCACTCAGGTTAATTAAAGAAAAGCAACTGCTAGAATCGACTGAGGGAGTTATCAGCAAAGATCAATTACTCAGTCTTTTGGATCAGCATTTAAATAGTAATTAGTAAATGGTCAGGTACTGGGGACTGGGGACTGGGGACACTTCGACAAGCTCAGTGCATCGCTGGGGACTGGGGACTGGAGGCAGAAGAGAGGTATTTTCCTCCTTGCTCCCTTTCCTCTTTCCTGTTCCCTATTTTTTGACTTTTGACTTTTGACCTGATTTTGCCCAATGACTAATTACTAATGACCCATGACTAATGACTAAAATGCAATTTGCACAACGTTTACAACCTCTACAAGCTAATGTATTTGCGGATATGGACAGGGCTAAGGCTCTAGCTGTGTCTGCTGGAAAAGAATTAATTGATTTGTCTCTGGGATCTTCTGATTTACCAGTAGATAATCATATTATTGATGCGATCGCCAAATCTCTTGATGATCCTAACACTCACGGTTATTTGCTGTTTCGAGGAACTCAAGGATTTCGTCAAGCTGCTGCTCAATGGTATGAGCAAAAATTCGGTATTAAAGTTGACCCAGAAACAGAAGTTTTACCTTTGATTGGTTCTCAGGAAGGAACTGCACATTTACCTTTAGCAATTCTCAATCCTGGTGATTTTGCCTTGTTATTAGACCCTGGTTATCCTTCCCATGCAGGAGGAGTTTATTTAGCAAGTGGGCAAATTTACCCAATGCCATTAAAAGCAGAAAATAATTTTTTACCAGTGTTGACTGATATTCCCGCTTCAGTTTTAGCTCAGTCACGGCTGATGGTGTTAAGCTATCCCCATAATCCTACCAGTGCGATCGCTCCTTTATCTTTCTTTCAAGAAGCTGTAGCTTTTTGTCAAAAGCATAACATTGTTTTAGTCCATGATTTCCCCTACGTAGATTTAGTATTTACCCAGGACGAAACTTTCAATCCAAAATCCAAAATCCAAAATCTAAAATCCTCAGTTCCCTCAATTTTACAAGCTGACCCTGAAAAAAGCGTTTCTATTGAATTTTTCACCTTGTCTAAATCTTATAATATGGGTGGTTTCCGCATTGGTTACGCCATTGGTAACGCTCAATTAATTCAAGCTTTAAAACAGGTTAAAGCCACCGTTGATTTTAATCAATATTTGGGAATTTTAAACGGGGCGATCGCTGCACTTACAGGCAATCAAGACGGTGTAAAAAAATCAGTTGCTATTTTCCGCCAACGTCGTGATGCTTTCATCAATGCCTTGCACCGCATTGGTTGGAACGTTCCCACACCAGAAGCAACTATGTATATTTGGGCAAAATTACCAGAACATTGGAGTAATAATTCTATCAAATTTTGTACAGAGTTAGTTAAACAAACTGGTGTAGCTGCTTCTCCGGGTGCTGGTTTTGGTTCAGCAGGGGAAGGATATGTGCGTTTTGCGTTGGTGCAAGAACCACAGATATTAGAAACTGCGGTAGATAGAATTGCTGAATTTATTAATTCTAGCGTTTGAGAAACCATAATCTTTGCAAAATAGTCGGTTTTAACTGACTTTAGCTATAAGACAGGGAATTTATTCCCTGGTTTTCTGGCTTTCTTTGTGTGCTTTGCGTCCTTTGCGGTTCGTTATATAATTCATCGCATCTTCATCAAAAATTAGATGACATTAAAAATATTTCTTAAAATAAAGAAAGGTATTTATTTGTAAAATTACCTAACATTAGCCGTGACAGTATCATCTCAAACTCTACCATTAGTTAAAAACCCAGAGAAACTAGAAACCCGTTTAGCAGAAATTCCCCCAGCACCAGGGGTTTATTTAATGCGGGATGAAAGCGATCGCATTATTTATATAGGTAAATCTCGCAAATTGCGATCGCGTGTTCGTTCCTATTTCCGTGACTACACTAATAAGACTCAACGCATCAACACGATGGTTAAATTAGTGACGGAAATTGAATTTATTGTCACTGATACCGAAGCGGAAGCATTAGCATTAGAAGCAAATTTAATCAAACAGCATCAACCTTATTTTAATGTTTTATTAAAAGACGATAAAAAATATCCTTATCTCTGCATTACCTGGTCCGAGGAGTATCCGCGCATTTTTATTACTCGTAAACGTCAACTGGGAAAACCCAAAGATAAAAAAGATAAATACTACGGACCTTACACAGACTCAGGTTTATTACGGGAAATTCTGCACCTGTGTAAACGCATTTTTCCCCAAAAACAAAGACCCCAACCTTTATTTAAAGATCGTCCTTGTTTAAATTATGATATTGGTCGTTGTCCTGGAGTTTGTCAACAGTTAATTTCTCCTGAAGAATACCGGACAATTATCCAAAAAATAGCAATGGTATTTCAAGGAAGAACTCAGGAATTAATAGATATTTTAACAACACAAATGGAAGCAGCAGCGGAAGAATTGAATTTTGAAACCGCAGCCAAAATCAGAGATCAAATTATTGGTTTAAAATCCTTAACTGCACAGCAAAAAGTATCCTTACCTGATGATACAGTATCAAGAGATGCCATTGCTTTAGCCGCAGATAATCAACACGCATACATTCAATTATTTCAAATTCGTGCAGGTCAATTAGTCGGAAGATTAGCGTTTATTGCTAACTCCCAAGCTGAACCAGGAGCAATTTTACAAAGAGTATTAGAAGAACATTATCAAACAGCAGATAGTGTAGAAATTCCTAGTGAAATTTTAGTACAACATGAATTACCCGATGGGGAAATTTTAGCAGAAATTTTAACACAAAGAAAAGGCAGAAAAGTAAATATTATTGCACCTTTGCGACAAACAAAAGCAGAATTAATAGAAATGGTAGAAAAAAACGCCCAATTTGAATTACAAAGAATGCAAAAATTGGGTGATAGTAATCAAAAATCATTAGAAGATTTAGCAGCAATTCTTGATTTACCAGACTTACCTCACCGCATTGAAGGTTATGATATTTCTCACATTCAAGGAAGTAATGCAGTAGCTTCTCAAGTGGTATTTATTGATGGTTTACCAGCAAAACAATATTACCGTCATTATAAAATTAAAAATCCCAATGTGAGTATTGGACATTCTGATGATTTTGCCAGTTTAGCAGAAGTGATTCACAGAAGATTTAGGAAATATATTGAAGATCCAAAATTACCAAGATTAGGAAATTCTGACTGGCCAGATTTAATTATGATTGATGGTGGTAAAGGTCAATTATCTGCGGTAGTATCTATTTTAGAAGAAATAAATTTATTAGCAGACTTACGGGTTGTGAGTTTAGCAAAAAAACGGGAAGAAATCTTTTTACCCGGTGAGTCTTTACCTTTAGAAACAGACGCAGAACAACCAGGAGTACAGTTATTGCGAAGGTTGCGAGATGAAGCACATCGGTTTGCTGTGAGTTTTCATCGACAACAAAGAAGTGATAAATTGAAAAGGTCGCGCTTAGATGAAATTCCCGGTTTAGGACACCATCGACAAAAGTTACTACTAGCTCATTTTCGCTCCGTTGATTATATCCGTCAAGCTACACCACAGCAATTAACAGAAGTTCCCGGAATTGGATCGAGATTAGCACAGGAAATTTATACCTATTTTCATCCAAATTGAGGAATATTGCACTTTCACACACCAAAATACCAAAATACCAAAAAATATTAACCCCCTCCCCTTGCTGATCATTAAAATGCTAAAATTCCATTGATGCTAGGGGTGCTTGTGAAAGCCAAGCTGAGATCAAACCCTTAACACCTGAGACTGGGTAATACCAGCGTAGGGAAGCTGTATATTGAGGATTATTGTATGCGAACTGAATGGGTAGCCAAGCGACGTGAACAGGGTAATGTTACACAAATGCACTACGCTCGCCAAGGTGTAATTACTGAGGAAATGTACCACGTCGCTAAGGTGGAAAACCTTCCTCCTGAACTGATCCGCGAAGAAGTAGCACGGGGAAGAATGGTGATCCCTGCGAATATTAATCACACTAACCTAGAACCGATGGCTATAGGTATCGCTTCTAAATGTAAAGTCAATGCCAATATTGGTGCATCTCCTAATTCTTCCGATGTTCAAGAAGAATTGGAAAAATTAAGATTATCTATTAAATACGGTGCTGATACCGTGATGGACTTGTCCACAGGTGGTGGTAATTTAGATGAAATTCGTACCGCTATTATCAAAGCTTCACCTGTTCCTATCGGTACTGTTCCAGTGTACCAAGCTTTAGAAAGCGTCCACGGCAGAATGGAAAACTTCACCGCTGACGACTTTCTGCACATCATCGAAAAACACGCTCAACAAGGGGTAGACTATCAAACTATCCACGCGGGTTTGTTGATAGAACATTTACCTTTAGTGAAAACTCGTCTTACAGGTATTGTTTCCCGTGGTGGCGGTATTTTGGCTAAGTGGATGTTGCTGCACCGCAAACAAAACCCCCTGTACACCCATTTCAATGACATCATTGAGATTTTTAAGAAATATGATGTTACTTTCAGTTTAGGCGACTCTCTGCGTCCTGGATGTACCCATGATGCAACAGACGCAGCGCAGTTAGCAGAACTGAAAACTTTAGGTCAACTCACCCGCAGAGCATGGGAACATGATGTACAGGTAATGGTGGAAGGTCCTGGTCACGTGCCTATGGATCAAATTGAGTTTAATGTCCGCAAGCAAATGGAGGAGTGTTCAGAAGCTCCTTTCTATGTTCTTGGTCCTTTGGTTACAGACATTGCTCCTGGTTATGATCATATTACTTCAGCCATTGGTGCTGCAATGGCGGGATGGTATGGTACTGCCATGTTATGTTATGTGACACCTAAAGAACATTTAGGTTTACCTAACGCTGAAGACGTGCGTAATGGGTTAATTGCCTATAAAATAGCTGCTCATGCGGCGGATATTGCGAGACATCGCCCTGGTGCTAGAGATCGGGATGATGAACTGTCTAGAGCGCGGTATAATTTTGATTGGAATCGTCAATTTGAGTTATCTTTAGATCCTGAGCGAGCTAGAGAATATCATGATGAAACTTTGCCTGATGATGTTTATAAAAAGGCTGAGTTTTGTTCTATGTGTGGTCCTAAGTTCTGTCCGATGCAGACTAAGATTGAAGATGAGGCTTTAACTGAGTTAGAAGAATTTTTGGCTAAAGAACCTGTAGCGCAACAATGCTAAAATAGTTCTGGTTAAATATCGTTACTGGGTTAAACCTGGTAACGATATTATAGTGATTTTCGTGAACTATATTTTTATATCTCACGCAATCTCCGTGAGGAGATCCCGCAGGGTAGGCGCAAAGGAAGAAAGAAGAGAAAAAGAAGATTGAAGAAATACATTAAAAATACTGTATTTTTGTAACTGTGAATAAATCGAAATCTGTCACATCATTCACAACCTAAAAATCTATGAGTGAACAAATAAAATGGACTGCGGAAGCGGAAGCTAAGATTAAAGAAATTCCTTTTTTTGTGCGTCCTTTTGCACGGAAGAAGATTGAAAATTATGCTCAGGAGAATGGGATAGTTGTTATTGATATTCAGGTTTATGAACAGGCTAAACAGTTGTTTAATAAGAATTTTAATAAGTAGTTGAAATTACCAAACCAATATTTTTCATGTTTAGTGTGATTTTTGGAAAAATGTGATTTTCAATATCATCAAATGACTCGACAAACTCACGATCAATTTGCTAAAGAATACCTAGAGGAATTATTAACACCTGTAGGAACAATCAAAAAAAGCGAAAAGGTGAAAAGCGAAGTTCAAGAAATTGATGTTTGGTTTGAACCCTTTCCTACACCCACTCAGGAAAATTTACCTTTGGGTTTATTAGGTAAAATCGCCAAAACTCAATGTTTAATTGAGGTTTTTCGTAACCCACCATCAGAAATAGAAATTCGCAGTTGTTTACTCAAATTATATGCTGTTCATGGCGATATTGTCAGGAGGGCGAAACGAGAAAACCAAAATATTGCTGAATCAGAATTTCCGATGTTATGGATTTTAACACCAACTTTCTCACCTCGCATGATTAAAGGATTAGGTGCAAATGAGATAGGAGAAGATTGGGTTAAGGGTATTTATTTTCTGCATGATATTTTGAAAACAGCAATAGTTGTGATTCATCAATTACCAGAAAATGAGGATACTTTATGGTTAAGAGTTTTAGGAAAAGGAGGAACACAAAAAAGAGCAGTAGAGGAGTTAACGACTTTACCTGAAAATAACCCTTTTAGGGAGAATTTGTTAGAAATTTTAGCCGACTGGCGCAAGAATTTAGAATTGAGAGATAATTTAAGTAGAGAAGAGGAGGAAGAGATTATGAACTTATCACCAGCTTATTTACAACAACGGGAAGAATGGAGACAAGAAGCAAAGCAAGAAGGAAGACAGGAAGGAAGACAGGAAGGACAACTTTTATTGATAACTTCTTTGTTGGAAGGGCGGTTTGGTAGTTTAGATGCTGAGTTATCTGATGCGGTGGAAAAGATTGCTAAATTTCCTATTGCTGAACGTTCTCAGTTACTTTTGTCTTTGGGTAGTTTATCCCGTGAGGAGTTGTTAGAAAGATTGCGGAATCGGGAAGTTTAGTATAAAATGGTGTTTTGGCAGTTTGAGGATATTTCCCAAACTGCTGAATTATTTTTTGATACTGATGCTTTAATTGATTTAGAGAATTGCGTTATGGGGAATTAGTTGTATGACATTTGATCTTGCCCTATTCAGTTCAAAATTGAAAAAATACAGAGCGCAGTTTGAAAATTCACTAGATGAAATTTCAGTATCAACTGGTATTTCAATACAATCTTTAACTGCTCTTGAAAATGGGGAGAAAAAACCAACAGGTGATGAGGTTTTGATATTAGCAGATTATTATAAATGTGATTACCAGTTCTTTATATCAAATGAAAAACTAGCACCTTTTGAGCAAACTGAAATTTTATTTAGAAAGCATGGTGATGAGTTCTCAAAAGAAGACCGTTGGGCTGTGCAAGAATTTCTTTTTCTGTGCGAGTGTGAAGATTTTTTATTAAGTTTAATTTTCAGGAGAGACTACAAACCATTTAGCTTTATTCCGCAAGGAAAATACTTCATAGATCATGGGGAACAAGCAGCAAAAAAGCTACGAGAGCATTTAGGATATTCTGTGAATCAAGTAAGCAGTAATATTTATGATGACTTTCGCCGTTTAGGATTTCATATTTTCCGTCGTGAATTAGGCAACTCAAATATTTCTGGTCTATATATTAAACATCCTGTAGCTGGTAAGTGTGTGCTAGTTAATTACAGTGAAGATATTTATAGACAAAGATTTACGGTAGCACATGAATCTGCTCATGCAATTTTAGATGAAGAAAAAGATTTTGTTCTTTCCCTTGATTCAGATAAAAAAACTCTTGTTGAAGTTAGAGCAAATACATTTGCATCTCGTTATCTGATGCCTCCAGAGTTCCTAAGCAACATTCCAGATTCTACAAGTTGGAATCCTGATAAGGCTATTGAGTGGGCAAGTAAATTAAAGGTTAGCACACAAGCCTTAGCTTATGCGTTGAAGAGTGCTAATCTAATATCTGATGAAGCACAAGTAAAATCGGTCATAGTACCATCATATATGAAAGTTGATCCAGAATTACCCGAAGATTTATCAACAGGATCTAGACAGCGTAAAGAAGAATTACTAAAAAGAGGTCTATCAACTTTTTATGTAGAACTATGCTTTGATGCTTATTATCAAAAGTTCATATCAGCAGGTAGATTAGCAGAAATGCTTTTAGTTGATGAATATGAATTACAAAATATTGCAAATATTTACGGACAAACTTTAAAATATGGCGATTAATCCATCTGAATTTCAAAAACTAAATGTTGTTGATTCATGTGCTATTGATAATATTTTCTCATCCCAACTTCTTTACGTAGCTGCTCAATCCGCAGGATGTCATTTCTGTTGTACTAGCTTTGTATATTATGAGTGTTTGCATAATCCAAGAAAAAATCCTACACCAGAAGCACGTGAACTACAAAAGATTTTCCGAAAAGCAACTGAAGATGGAAAAGTTAAGAACTACAATCTAGAACTTGAAGACTTACAAGAAGTTTCAATTCTTGAAAAACGGAAACGACTAGGGAAAGGAGAGTTAGCTTCCATTGTATTTGCCAAGAAAACAAACCAAGCTTTCTTAACAGATGATCAAGGTGCTAGAAAACTGGCTAGTGAAGTTATGGATACTAGATTAGTACAAACTACTCCCCACTTATTAGGTTGGTTATTTTTTAAAAATTTTTTGGGTGATAGTGATTTACAAGCAATTATTAATGATCACAAAAAATATAATCGAAAATTAGCAGAATACTTTACTGAAATGTATTATAGAGCTTTAGATTACAGGTCAAAAACGTATTTAAATATAGAAAAAGAAAATGATAATAAATAAGTAACCTGAAAAATTAGTTTTTGTGCGATCGCTTGTGATGTGATTTTGGTAAGTGCGATCGCCAATCAAACTCAAGGTATTACTTTCTGATAAACCAGTTACAATACAATAAGATAACTCTTACCACAAGCAAAATATGACACTAACCGAATTACTACCATCAATTCAACAACTTTCAGCATCCGAAAAACTCAAATTAATTCGCATTCTTGCAGAAGAGTTAGACTCTACAGAAGATATTTCTCCCTTAGAACCATTCAAAACATATTACCTAGCAACTCCTGATAACAGCTTCGGTGCTGGAAAAATCCTCATGGAAGAACTAAATCAATCTATTGCTAATGATTAAAGTTTATGCGGTTTAAATATTCAACAACAGATCCCAGTCAAAATGAATTTGATAGTTTACCCAGACTTCCCTTAATTTTACGTAAAGGTGATCAAATAATAGAAGTGTTGGGTTTAGTAGATAGTGGTGCTACTATCAACGTTTTACCTTATGAAATAGGGCTTCAGTTAGGTGGAATCTGGGATAGTAGAAAGGCAATTATCCAATTAGCAGGTAATCTCAGTCAAGCTGCTATGCCATTTTTTGCGACTGCTGAAATAGGTAAATTTCCCTCAGTTAATTTGGCTTTTGCATGGGTGAATAAACCAAATGCACCCTTAATTTTGGGACAAACTAATTTCTTTATGGAATTTGATGTTTCTTTCTATCGTTCAAAACTTGAATTTGAGATCAAACCTAAATCGTAGTAAAATACCCTCTATGTCTCTACAAGAACTGAAAGAAAAAGCCTGTAAATTATCGGAGAGCGATCGCCTAGAACTTGTTCGCGCAATTATCGAATCCTTGCAAAATAAACCTAGTCAACAGTCAGAAAAAACTCGCATTATTAAACAAATGAAAGGTTTACTAAAAACCAATCAACCAGCACCAACTGATGAACAAGTTAAAGCAATGTTAGCAGAACATAAAGAGGAGAAGTATCTGTAGTGAAAATTCTCATTGATACTAACATTATTCTAGATTACTTCTTAGAAAGAGAGCCGTTTTTACAAGATGCAGAAATGCTATTTCAAGCAATTGCTTCTGGGCAATTAATCGGATATGTCACTGCAACAACACTAACAGATATTTTCTACATTGCTCGTAGACAAACCCAAAGTCTTCAACTTGCTAGACAAGCGATTTCAAACATATTAGATATTATGGTTATTTCTCCTGTTAACCGGGCTATTTTAGAAGCAGCTTTTACATCTGGGTTAACAGACTTTGAGGATGCAGTTCAAATTTACTGTGCAGTTGATCAAAGTTTAGATGCAATTGTTACTCGTGATATCAAAGGTTTTTCTAATTCAGTCATACCTGTGTTGTTAGTATCTCAGCTATTGAAACAGTTAGAATAAAAATTGATATTTTATCAGTAGCTTACCGTGTATCACCAATAAAACGGTGTTTATTCATCATCTTGTAAAATAGATTCTAAAATTTCAGGAGTTAAGCCTTTAGCTAGTGCTTCTTTACTGGTTTCATCCATTATGTTTCTGAGTTTTTGAATTGCTTCTTTGTTCATATTTTTCACTCTTATTATTCAATAATATTCTATCATGTTTTTGATATACTTACTGTGGCAATAAAACCAACAGACCACAAACCGCATCATCTCACATTGCCAAAACTTACGAATATTCCAACTTTGCGAACTTTGCGAACTTTGCGGTTCGTAACAAATCACCATCTATCCTACCTTGTGGCAAAATTGATCAGAGTCCTAAAAAACTGATAATTCCCAGCATGACCGCAACTATACCAAATCTCCCCAGTGTTTACGAATCATTCTCCACAGAAGCGAAATGGCAAAAATTCTGGGAAGAAAACCAAGTCTACAAAGCAGACCCCAACCACCCCGGTGAACCCTACTGTATTGTTATTCCGCCCCCCAACGTCACCGGCAGTTTACACATGGGTCACGCATTTGAAAGTGCGTTGATTGATGCCATCATTCGCTATCAAAGAATGAAGGGTAAAAACGCCCTCTGGCTACCTGGTACTGACCACGCAAGTATCGCAGTACAAACCATTCTGGAAAAACAACTCAAAGCAGAAGGTAAAACTCGCTACGACTTAGGTAGGGAAAAATTCTTAGAACGGGCTTGGCAATGGAAAGCTGAATCAGGTGGTACAATTGTCAATCAATTACGCCGTTTGGGTGTTTCCGTGGACTGGTCGCGGGAACGCTTCACCCTAGATGAAGGTTTATCAAAAGCTGTTTTAGAAGCATTTATCCGTCTTTATGAAGAAGGTCTAATTTACCGGAGTAATTACTTAGTTAACTGGTGTCCCGCTTCTCAGTCTGCGGTGTCTGATTTGGAAGTCGAACCCAAAGAGGTAAATGGTAATCTTTGGCACTTCCGTTATCCTCTCAGCGATGGTTCTGGATTTGTGGAAGTTGCCACCACAAGACCCGAAACCATGTTAGGTGATACGGCAGTTGCGGTTAACCCGGAAGATGAACGGTATAAACATTTAATTGGTAAAACTCTCACCCTCCCCATCATGAATCGGGAAATACCGATTATTGGTGATGAATTAGTTGACCCCGCTTTCGGTACAGGATGCGTTAAAGTCACTCCTGCCCATGACCCTAACGACTTTGAAATGGGTAAGCGTCATGATTTGCCGTTTATCAATATCATGAACAAAGACGGCACGCTTAACGAAAATGCGGGAGAGTTCCAAGGACAAGACCGCTTTGTTGCTAGAAAAAATGTAGTTGCTCGTTTAGAAGCTGATGGCGTACTGGTCAAAGTAGAAGACTATAAACATACAGTACCCTATAGCGATCGCGGAAAAGTCCCCGTAGAACCCCTACTTTCAACCCAGTGGTTTGTTAAAATTCGCCCCATTGCAGATAAAACCCTCGATTTCCTCGATAACCAAAATTCCCCCGAATTTGTCCCCGAACGCTGGAGAAAGGTTTATCGTGATTGGTTGGTAAATCTGCGTGACTGGTGTATTTCCCGTCAATTGTGGTGGGGTCATCAAATACCCGCTTGGTATGCAGTCAGCGAAACCAACGGTGAAATTACCGACACCACACCCTTCTTTGTTGCTAAAACCGAAGCAGAAGCATTAGAAAAAGCTAAAGCCCAATTTGGCGAAGAAGTCAAACTAGAACAAGACCCCGACGTTTTAGACACCTGGTTTTCCTCCGGTTTATGGCCTTTCTCCACATTAGGATGGCCAGAACAAACCAAAGACTTAGAAACCTACTACCCCAACGCTACCCTAGTTACAGGATTTGATATCATCTTTTTCTGGGTAGCAAGAATGACCTTAATGGCAGGACATTTTACCGGAAAAATGCCCTTTAAAACCGTTTATATTCACGGTTTAGTTAGGGATGAAAATAATAAGAAAATGTCCAAATCAGCAAACAATGGCATTGACCCATTATTGTTGATTGATAAATATGGAACTGATGCCCTGCGTTATACATTAGTTAAAGAAGTAGTCGGTGCAGGTCAAGATATTCGCTTAGAATATGACCGCAAAAAAGACGAATCTATCTCTGTAGAAGCATCCCGAAATTTTGCCAATAAAATCTGGAATGCTGCCCGATTTGTCATGATGAATTTGGATGGACAAACTCCAGCCCAATTAGGTAAACCAGAACCCATAGAACTCAGTGATAAATGGATTCTTTCCCGTTATCATCAAGTAGTTAAACAAACAAATAACTACATTGATAATTATGGTTTAGGGGAAGCAGCCAAAGGACTGTATGAGTTTATTTGGGGAGATTTTTGTGACTGGTATATTGAATTAGTAAAATCCAGATTACAAAAAGATGCAGATCCCGCATCTCGGAAAATTGCCCAACAAATTATCGCCTACGTTTTGGAAGGGGTATTAAAGTTATTACATCCTTTCATGCCCCATATTACCGAAGAAATTTGGCAAACTCTCACCCAACAACCAGCCGAAAATCCCCAAGTTTTAGCTTTACAATCTTATCCAGAAGCAGATACAAATCTAATTGATGCTGACTTAGAAACACAATTTGATTTGTTAATTAATACTATCCGCACCATTCGTAATTTACGGGCGGAAGCTGATGTTAAACCAGGGGCAAAAATTACCGCAAATTTGCAAAGTGAAAGTGAAAAAGAAAGGTCAATCCTGACAATTGCGGAAGCATATATCAAAGATTTAGCTAAGGTAGAAACCTTAACTATTAATGCTCCCACTTCCATAGAAAGCACTCCAGAAAATACTGGAGAAGCACCAACAGGATCACCAACAGAAGCACCAACAGAATTACCCAAAAATAAAGAACTTTTCAGTAGTTCCTATTGGCGGACCTTGAAAAATATTGGTTTAATTCTGGCGGTGTTAGTTACTCTCAGAGTCGTTATTTTTGTCGGCAATACATCTTTGCGGATACCCATTTTTGGTAGTTTCTTTGAAACAGTAGGTTTATTTTATGCAGGTTGGTTTGTGGTCCGTTATTTACTTAATGGTAAAGCCAGAAAAGAATTATTTGCTAAATATTTCCCAGCGAAGGAAACACCAACAGAAACAGAAATAGAACCTGCTACCACACAGGAAGAAGAAAAAGAACCTGCACAGGAAAAAGAAAATTCTATTTCCGGAGTTGTGGGTACTGTGCAAATTGTTATTCCCTTAACTGGAGTAGTTGATGTTGAAGTATTGCGGGCGAAATTAGAGAAAAGTTTGAATAAAGTTGAAGCGGAAGTTAAAGCTTTAACTGGAAGATTGAGTAATTCCAACTTTGTAGATAAAGCTCCCGCAGATGTGGTACAAACTACCAGAGATGCTTTAGCAGAAGCACAAAAACAAACGGAAATTTTGCAGGAACGTCTGCGTACTTTATAACAGGTGAATGGTAATCGGTAAACGGTGATATAGGAAATAATTTTTCTCTATTACCAATTACCAATTACCAATTACCAATTACCAATTACCAAATTTTGAATTACTATGTTGTATCTAGCTCAAATATGTAAAAATGATTTTTTAGGGCAATATCAATTACGCCTATTAGCACGTCAGGAATCTGAATATTTATGGTCTATTCTTTCTGAAGATACTTGTATTCTTCTGGCAAAAGGAAGCATCATGAACGAGAAAGTGCTGGTATTAGTCGAACTTTCTCCTACAGGTGAAATAGCAACAATTGAAGACGCTACCAGTTGGGTACTTTATTTAGTGCAAACTTACCTCAAAACTGGTATTACCCCAGAATTTTTACAACAGGAAGCAGAAAAAGCGGAACAGTGGCGACAATCTTTAACCTTGCAAAATCAAGATTTAGCCCGTCGCACTTTGGAATTAGAAGCCCGTCATGAACAAATTCAAGCCCTACAAGAAAGTATTCAACGTGACCACAATGGACATCAAGGGGGTAATTGATAATTGATAATTGATAATTGATAATGGGTAATTAATTATATGATTCCCAATCACCAATCACCAATCACCAATCACCAATCACCAATCACCAATCACCAATCACCAATCACCAATCACCAA